>JAAYAQ010000630.1 GCA_012719295.1 Candidatus Hydrogenedentota bacterium
CATTCCGCATGTTGCCGCTCCCCGCGGCAAGCTCCCCACAGCGTGATCCTGGCCCCTCTGCCGACAAGAGTGAAAGCATATTGCATGCCACGCGAAGAACCACGAAAACCGGCCCAGAACACGGCATTTTCCGCGATGTTCCCGCCATCCCCGGCAAGGCCGGCGGTCAAGATGACGGAACTTCGTCAGACCGCCAGAGCGGGGGAGGAGTACGGAGCCGCGAGACCGCGCCCGAAACGGAGGCGGTGTCATTTCATTGCGATGGTCTCGGGAAAACGGGCCACGCAGAAATAGCCGAAGACCACAAACGCGAGCAGCAGGCCGACAGCGAAGACGGGGCTGGGTTTGAGTATCCGCCGGGCGTCTTCCGCGAAAAACCGGGGCATCACGAGATACAGCACCAGCCCCACGGCCAGCGCCTGCAACGGCGTCAGAAGCAGGCCGTCCAGGATGGCCCCCAGTTTCACCAGGAACACGGGCGTCAGCCCGAAGGTATAGACGATGAGCATGTTCGAGATGGCATAGCACACGAGAATGAACCGGAACTGCTGGGCCCAGGAGTACCGGCCCACGCGCGGCACAAGCAGCCGGAAACAGTCCGCCAGCAGCCGGGGCCAGCCCGCGAATTGTCCGAGCATGGTACTGATCATCGCCGCCAGACCTGCCAGGATGAACAAGTGCGCGCCCAGAGCGCCCCAGCGGTCGCTGAAAAGCCGGGAAAGCTCAAGCGCAACCTTAGAGCCATCCGGCGCGATTTCCGCCGGACCCAGCACGCCCGCGCCCGCCACCATAAACGCCCCGGTAACCGTCACCCCAATCAGGAGCGCCAGTGTCGCATCCACGTAGACGACGCGGCACCACCCCCGCAGGCGGGTCGCGGCCCCGGCATCGATCTGCCGGAGCTCGTCGGGGTCGAGAGGCTGGCCGTAGTGTTTCCCCCTGGCCATGCCGTACCCCGCGCCCAACACCCAGTACGTGTACCAGACCTGGCTTGCGAATCCCCCGGCCGCCCAGCCAAGCAGCGGCAGAATCTCGCCCCAGGGCGAGGGGCCTATCCCGTAATGGGTCACCGCCCACGCCGGCAAGTCCGGCACCCGGAAACCGAACAGCCCGAACAGCGGTTCGGTCCACCCCGGCCAGGTCGTGCGGGCGACATCGAACACGCCGAGGATGATCACCCCGACCAGCAGCGACATCACCTTCTTGAGCGGGTCAAACCGCCCGCTCCAGACAAGCGCGATCACGCCCAGGGTGATGACCCAGCCGAGAATGAACGGGGGGAGCGGAATGAAGCAGGATGCGAAGATCGCCGCAACGCTTGCTACGGCCGCCGTGGAGATCGCCCCCGTGCACACCTGGCCGATCAAGACCACCCAGACCACCCAGTGCCGCGGGCCGGGCGTCCTGCCGAGCATGTCGATCATGCACTCGCCCGTGCATACGGTGTAACGCGCGCCCGCCAGACCGATCCAGAACTTCGAAAAAATGGCCACGGTCGGCGCCCACAATACCAGGACCCCGAAGATCGCCCCCGTGCGCGTGGCCAGCACCACCTCGCCCGAGCCAATGTATTCCCCGCACCACACCAGCCCCGGACCCAGCACCATCAGCAGCGCCAGACCGCGCGGAGGCGCGCCAATGCCTTTAATTAAGGCGCTCTCGTTCTTCCCCGATTCCATGGAACTGCGGTCCCCTCGACGTCGCCCCCTGTCCAGCACATACTAACGGGAACCCATTGGGGGTTCAATGGAGCTTGAACGCCCGCTTTTTCGCAACCATGCACTGCGTCCACCCCGTCCACGCTCTCCACCGAGACCACCCACGCCTGCGGACTCGTGCAGGCCCCCTACACAGACCACCTGGCCCGGGTGTAGTATGGAGGCCGGTGCCGAACCGTCTGCCGCATTGAAAACCGGGTCCGGCCTCCCGGAAACAGTCGAAAGGAGGCATACGGTGAGATTACGACCCAGCCGCACGTTCCCATGGTTCCCGGGCTGCGCGCTCTTCCTGATGACGCTCGCGCTGGCGCCGGGATGCCAGAAAGCGCCGCCGCCACAGCCCCCCGCCCCGGAAAACGCCGGGGCGGCCGCGGACGCCTCCCGGCCCGAACAGCCCGATCAGGAAGGAGGTACCCCCATGACGTTCAGAATCACCAGTTCGGCTTTCGCGGATCAGGCCACCATCCCCAAAGAATACACCGGAGACGGGGAAGACGTATCGCCCCCGCTCGCCTGGAACGGCGCGCCGGAGGCCACCCAGTCCTTCGCTTTGATCTGCGACGACCCGGATGCGCCGGTCGGCACATGGGTCCATTGGGTGATCTGGAACATCCCGGCCACCGAGACCGGACTCGCTGAGGCGATTCCCCCGGAGCG
>JAAYAQ010000158.1 GCA_012719295.1 Candidatus Hydrogenedentota bacterium
CCGTTGCGCATTCGGCGAAGGCCATGTGATAAGGTAGCGCGGAGGTTGGGGGTGTCCGCGCCGCCGGCGCGGCGCCCGGGTGATTGGCACCGAATGCAGGAGGCCGTATGAATACGCAGAGAATCGTCACGTCCGATGCCTCGGCGGCGAATGCGCTGTGGGCGTCAGTTGCGCGCGTCCTGGTGTGGGGGGAAACCTTCATCCTGATTCCGATGCACGCCTACTGGATGCTGACTCGAAGCACGCCGTTCGTCGCGGAGAACACGTCCAGTGCGCTGATTACGGCGCTGCCGCTGGCGATGCTGGCGCTGGCGGGGCTGGCCATGCTGGTTCCGCGCGTGCGGCCGGCGATCCTGCGCGCGGAATGGCTGTTTCATCTGACGGCCTCGGCGGGGCTTCTGGTCTTGCTGGGGTATGTGGTGGTTCGCGATCCTTTCCACCCGGCCTTGCCCATTACGTGGCCGCTGGTTTTCTGGAGCGTGTGCCTGGGATTCGCGCTGCTTGCGGACCTGGTGTCGCACGAACGCTTGCGGGACCGCGCGCGGGCGGAGGCGCGCCCGCGGTGGTTTCAGGCTGTCGCAGTGGCGGCGGGCGCGTGGGCGGCGCTGGCCTGGCTGGCCTCGGGCATGCCGTGGGCGCCGTATTTCTGGACCGCGTCGCTGGTGTTTCATGCGGTGATGGCCGTGCAGGGCCGCCGTGCCGCGGATGCGCCGCACGGGTGTGCCCGCCATCTGGAAAGCGCGGTTGCGCTGGCGGAGACCCTGTTTCTGGCGGCTCTCATGCTGGCGGCTTTCTTCCGCCACCTGTTCTTGTGCGAGATGGTCGGGCGGTCCGAGCTGAAATACGCCGCCTTCGTGAACATCGCCGCGCATCCGTTGTTTGTTCTGGGCATTGCGGCGGCGTTCCTGGCCGCACGGTTCCGGTTTGCGTTCGTTGCGCACGCGGCGGTCGCGGCGGTCTTCCTGCTCACGGCGCAGGGGACCGGCTGGCCGGTGGCGCTGGTGCTTGGCTACGGTTTTGCCGCGTTGTACTGCGCCTCGCGGCGCCAGGGGGCGCTTTCGTGGGCCCTGGGTTTGCCGGCCGTGCTGACCATGTGGGGTTTCGGCCTGTTCGGCTTCATGGTGGCGGGGCTGGTGGTCGAATACGGCCTGGGACTGGGGCTGACGCAGTGGTTTACGAAGACGCTGCGCATGGTGACGCCAGCGCTGTATGGCGTCTGGTTGCTGCTGGCGGGAGCGGGCCTGTGGAAGGCCCGGCGGGATGCGGGTTCCGCGCACGCCCCGGTCGCGGCGCCGCCGGCGGGCCCGATGGGGGGGCTTTGGGCGTATGCCGCGGCATGGGCCGTTGTAATTGCGGGGACGGCCGCGCTGGTGGCCGCGGCCATGTGGCCGCCGGTGTTCTTTGAACGCCGCGAACGCATCGCGGTCGGCGAACCCACGGGCGTGTGCCATGCGGGATACAGCCGGTCCGACGAAGAGTACGAACGGTTACACGCGCTGGGCGTGCGGATGATGCGGGTCGACTTCCACTGGAGCACGGTGCAGAAAGGGCCCGATACCTGGGACTTCAGCGAGTTCGACAGCTATCTCGACGCCGCGGAGAAGCACGGCATCAACGTGGTCGCCCTGCTCGTGTTTGACAACAACGCCGTGGAGACCGATCAGACCGGGTCCAATCGGAGGAACTATATTGCCCCGCAGGACCTGCCGCTCTTTCTCGAGTATATCCGCCGGACCGTTACACGCTATCAGGATCGCGTCTATGCGTGGGAGCTCTGGAACGAACCGGATCTGAGCCGGTTCTGGGAGGGGTCGCGCGAGGAACTGTATGAGCTGATCCGCAGATCGGCGCAGACCGTGCGAGAAACCGATCCCGAGGCGCTCCTGCTGGGCCCGGCCGTGTCGGGGGCGATGGGGGTTCATAGCGCGCCGCACATCGAAGGCCTGCACGCAATGGGTGCGCTCGAACCGGTGGGGCATCCCACGATGCATGCCTACGTTTCCGAGCCGCGGAGCTACTACAACGAGTTCTACCGGGTACGGAATGCGGCTTCGAAATACGGTCATCCGGGCGCGGTATGGATTACGGAACTGGGCGATCCGGACGGCGGCATCTATCCGTGGCGCGGGTCCCGCGAGCATCTGGCGGTACACGCGATCAAAGCCTATACCATTGCCACGAGGGTGGGGATTGAGAACCTGCTGTGGTACTGCTATCGCGATTCGGATCCCGAATCGCTGCGGAAAGAACCCAACAATTCCGAGGGCTTTTTCGGGCTCACGAACCGTGACGGGTCGTGGAAGCCCGCGGCCTATGCGTACAACCTCTTTTCCCGGCATTGCAGCCAGAGCGAAATTCGCGCGGACCTGGTCGACGTCAGCGGCGGGCTTGCGGCGCGTCAGTTGCGCACGGCGCTGTACCGCCGGGAAAACGGCGATTCGGCCCTGGTCCTGTGGTTCGAGCCGGGGCTGCGTCCGGGCGCCCATGCGCGGGTCTCCATCGATCTGGGCGGTCTCGAGCAGCCCGCTGTTTCGCACAGTATCACCAGCGGCGATACCCAGCCGCTGCTGGACGGTCTGATCGATGTTACGGAGACGCCCACGTTTTTGACGTTCAGGGCGCCGGATCCCAAGGCGCGGGTGGTGCTGCGCGCGGCGACCTCGCCCGCCGATACGGCGTGGCTGTTGCTCGCGCTGGGGATGGTCGCGGCCGGGATGTGTGCGGCCGTTCGGACCAGACCGGTGGAGACGGACTCGCGCGGATAGCGCCACCAGCGTGTGGAGGGCGTCAGAAAACGGAGGCGGGCGGCCCGGGGGCCGCCCGCCTTCCGGTTGGAAACGGCGTCTGTGCGCTCACTTCTTGTTGTGAGGGCATTTCTTCAGGTTGAGAAACCAGTCGAGGCATTCGTAGTCCTTGCCGGCCTTCTTCACGCGCTCGTTGGCTTCGTCGCTGGACTTCGGCGGCGGGATGATCACGTCGTCGCCGGGCTGCCAATTGGCCGGGGTCGCAATGCCGTGAGCATCGGAATGCTGGACGGCGATGAGCAGGCGCTTGAGCTCGTCCATGTTGCGGCCGTTGGACATCGGGTAATACAGGATTGCCCGCACGGTGGCCTTCGGGTCGATGAGAAAGACCGCCCGGACCGCCTGGGTGTTGCTGGCGGCGGGTTGAAGCATGCCGTACTTTTTCGACACCTCCATGGTGAGGTCGCTGATCACGGGGAACGCGATCTCGATGTTCTTCATGTCCTTGAACGCGATCTTTTCCTTGATCGTGCGAAGCCACGCGATGTGGCTGAAGGTGCTGTCGATCGAGAGTCCGATCAGCTCGCAATTGAGCTTCTGGAACTCCTTGGCCATGCTGGCGAAGGTCATGAACTCCGTCGTGCAGACCGGGGTGAAGTCCGCCGGGTGTGAAAACAGGATCACCCATTTCCCCTTGTAATCGTCGGGAAAGTTGATCATTCCCCGGGTCGTTTCCGCTTTGAACGCCGGCGCTTTTTCACCGATCAGCGGCAGTTTGCAGGTTTGTTCTTCCATGGTCTCTCCTCCTTGTTCAGGTCTGTATGGGCTGTTGGCGAGCAACTCCGGTCACTTGCTGCTCTTCTTTTTGCCCTTCTCCGTCACCTCGCTGAGAGGGATGTTCAACGCCGCGGCGACGCCTTTGCCATAGGCCTTGTCGGCCTTGAGGCAGTTGCCGATGTGGCGGATCTTGATTTCGCGGGGACAATCGCCCATGGCGCGCGCGGTGTTCTCGAACAGGCGCTGCTGTTCATCCGGGCCCATGAGGCGGAACAGCGCCCCCGGCTGCGAGTAGTAGTCATCATCGTCTTCCCGGAAATCGTAGTGGTCGGCCGCGCCTTCGAGGGCGAGGGGCGGTTCGGCGAACTCGGGCTGTTCCTGCCACTCGCCGTAGCTGTTCGGCTCATACCCCAGCGTGCTGCCGTGGTTGCCGTCGACCCGCATGGCGCCGTCCCGGTGGTAGCTGTGGAACGGACAACGCGGACGGTTGACTGGGATGAGGTGGTGATTGACGCCCAGGCGGTAGCGCTGCGCATCCCCGTACGAAAACAGCCGGCCCTGGAGCATCTTGTCGGGGGAGAACCCGATGCCCGGCACGATGTTGGCCGGATTGAACGCCGCCTGCTCGACCTCCGCGAAATAGTTTTCCGGATTCCGGTTGAGCTCCATCACGCCGACCTCGACCAGCGGATAGTCCTTGTGCGGCCAGACTTTGGTCAGGTCGAACGGATTGAACGGGAATTTCGCCGCGTCTTTTTCGGGAACGACCTGGATGAACATGGTCCAGCGGGGGAAATCGCCTTTCTCGATGCTGTAGTACAGATCGCGCTGGTTGCTTTCGCGGCACTTTCCGATGACGGCTTCCGCTTCGGCGTCGGTGAGGTTCTTGATCCCCTGCTGGGTTTTGAGGTGGAACTTAACCCAGAACCGCTGGTTTTTGGCATTGATCATGCTGTAGGTGTGGCTGCCATAGCCGTTCATGTGGCGGTACGAATACGGGATGCCGCGGTCGCCCATGGTGATGGTCACCTGGTGCAACGCCTCCGGCAGCGAGGTCCAGAAATCCCAGTTGTTGAGGGCGCTGCGCAGGTTGGTGCGCGGGTCGCGCTTGACCACGTGGTTCAGATCGGGGAA
>JAAYAQ010000159.1 GCA_012719295.1 Candidatus Hydrogenedentota bacterium
TCAAACGGCACGGGATCGAATGTGATCCCAGATGCATCTGGGATCTAATGCGGACTCTGTCGTCCCTACAGGACTCGATCTGGGCGCGACGTGAATCCCCGGGTTGAAACCCGGGGCTATTCTCTTTCGTCCCTTCGGGACTGAGTTTGCACGCGGCGCGAATCCCGTTTTCTCTTGTCCCTGACGGAACCCGATGTATGCGTGACGCGGATTCGCGGGTTGACGGCCGGGGCTTGCGGAATGCCCACGCAGGCCGCGTTGTCTCACAACGGAGAATGACAAGGACAAATGACCGGCGGGGGCGCCGGTTCCACACCGGACAAGAACGGGGACATGTTCCAAGCGCCGTCCGCGGCGCGACAACGTGTCCCCGTTCGAACCGGAGGGCAGCCACAGGGGGCTGCCCCTACGTGGGGGAAGCGGAATCCTGCGCTACAAGAAACCGCATGCGACGCTGACGCCCGGCAACACGATCATCTTTGTGCCTTTGTGTCTTGGTGTGAAATACGATGGAATGGATAACCGCCTCACACAAAGACACCAAGCCACCAAGGAGGATCTTTCTGGACGCGCTGCGAATTGCTTCGTCGCGCGGGCCCGCGTGGTCCCGCACCGGACAAGAACGGGGACATGTTCCAAGCGCCGCCCCGGCGCGACAACGTGTACCCGTTCGGTTGATCGCCCAGGGCGCCCCTCCCGCCCCGGAGCAGAACGGGGACATGTTCCAAGCGCCGTTCGCGGCGCGACAACGTGTACCCGTTCGAATGACCGGCGGGGGCGCCGGCCCCACACCGGATCGGGATGCAACCCTACGCCGAGCCGGATCTCGGCGATCCCAAGGCGCCGTTCCAGCGCGGTTGCGCGTCCCCGCGTCCAGCATAAGAGCGGCGGCGCCTCTCTGAACGAGAGGCGCCGCCGGAGTGTTTGCGCGGGAAACCAGGCCCGCAGGTCAATCGTCAGGGTCCTTTCGCATAGGCGAGGATAGCGCCGAACGCCTTCGATATCGGGCTTTCGCTCGGATACCGGAGGAACTCGACATGGCCATCCATGTACAGGACGTTACACCCGCCCGGGATGTGATTCATGAAGTCCGGGTTCGCCGGGTTGAAATCGTCGAACATTACGAAGATCTCGCTCTGGGCTTTCGCGCTGCCCGAAGGATTGTTGATATCGGTGACGAAGAACCGCTCGATGCCTTCGCGAAGCCGGTAGAGGGTCTTTGAACCGACACTGGGTTCGCTCTCAAACACCGTGAAGGTCGTGTCTGTCTCGTCGCCCCACTGAGCGACGAGAGTGTCCAGCGCGTTTACGAACTCGGGCATGAACCCCGTCATGAGGGCCACGCCATAGTTCATGGTAGGATCCTCGAACAGTGCGTCGTTTTCGTCAACGCCAAGGTTCAGGAAGTCTTTGATGTTCAGCGCCCATCCCAGATAGTCGTACGACGTGCCGCGAAACATGCACGGATCCCACGGGAGTTCCGGGTCCCCGAGCTCGTGCCAGCTGTCCAGATCGGCTTCCGAATCAGAGGGGCATCCCCCGATGTTGGGGTCGGTGAGGTATTCGGGATACACGGACGTGCCATTGGGCACCAGTTCCGGGAAGTCCACCCGCTGGCAGGCCGTGGTCGGGTCCGCTGGGGTGGCATGGTTTTTGAAGAGTTGATTCGGCGGGAACTTTTCGCCCCTGGCCTCGTTGGAATACATCTTGAAGACTAGACCCCACTGCTTGAGATTGTTCTGACAGCTTGCCCGGCGGGCTGCTTCACGCGCCCGGGCAAGTGCCGGCAGCAATATGGCCGCCAGGATGCCGATGATGGCGATAACCACCAGCAGTTCGATGAGTGTAAATCCTTTTTTGCGCATGATTTCCTGTCTCCCTCTTGTTGTGTTTACAATAACTTCGCCCCGTATCTGGCCTTGCACATCCGGATACGTTCAAAAAGATTCAGACGGCCTGCCCCTCACATGCGGTATGGGTAATGCCGATCCACCGCATATGATAGTGCCAACGCCGGAAATCCACAACAGATTTTTTGCGACACCTTGCTGCATGAGCTCCATAACTATCGTTTAGAGAACGATTTAGACGAGCAAACCCCTGATGCGGGAGCGATGGAAGGCAGGGCTTCCCGGAAACGGCCTGGGCGCCGTATGTGAGAAGGCTAGAAGTCCACTAGAGCCTTGAACTTGTCGAAGCGCCCGGCAATACGCTCGGGGGTCAGGGTGACCAGCGGGCGGGGGCCGAAATCTTCACAAGCGAACGAGGCGACGACGCTACCGTGAATGACCGCCCGGCGCAGGGTGGCCAGATCCAGGGAGTTTTGCCGAGCAATGTACCCCATGAATCCTCCCGCAAAGGTGTCGCCTGCACCGGTGGGATCAACGACGTTTTCCAGGGGGAACGCCGGCGCGGAAAAGATGGTGTCGTCCGCAAACAGGAGACAGCCGTGCTCGCCTTTTTTGACGACGACGATGCGCGGCCCGAGGGCGCCGACTTCCCGTGCGCCGCGAATGACGTTTGTGCGGCCCGTGAGCAGTCTCACTTCGGCGTCATTGATGATGATGGCGTCGGTACGGGCGAGGACCTTTCTGAGGTCTTCCTGGGCGATGTCAATCCAGAGATTCATGGTGTCCAGGGCGGTGAATGTCGGGTTGACCTGGTCGAGCACTTCGAGTTGCAGCGAGGGATGAATGTTGCCGAGGAAGAGGTATGGGGACCGGCGCGCGGCTTCGGGGAGCCTGGGGTGAAAGTTCTCAAAGACGTTGAGCTGTGTTTCCAGGGTATCGCGCTCGTTCACATCATCGTGATAGCGTCCGGTCCAGCGGAAGGTCCGGCCGGGGGCGCGTTCGAGGCCTTCCAGATGGACGCCGCAGTGGTGAAAGAGGTCGACGTGCGCCTGCGGAAAATCCTCTCCGACAACGCCCACGAGATGGATCGGCGCATAGTGTACCGCGGCCAGGGAGAAGTAGGTGGCCGCCCCCCCGAGCCCTCCCTCGTTTCTGCCGGCCGGCGTTTCGACGGTGTCCAGCGCTACGGAACCCACGACGGTGATGCTCATTCGAATAGTCTCCCCTGAGTATCGGCGCGATGAGGCGGTATCGTACACGACGCGGCAGCCAAACGCCAACGACGACCGGCCCGGAGACGGCCCGCCCGGCCTGGCGTCAGGAGCCCACGCCTTCGAAGAGGAGAAACGCGGCGAGCTTTCCCAGAAAAGCCAGGGGCTGTCCCATACCGTATCTCATGATCAGGATGGCGATGAGGATGCCAAAGGGGCCGATCCGTTCCATGACGTGCTGCCCCCTGGGGGGCAGAAACGCGTAGAGCACATGGTGTCCGTCCAGCGGAGGGACGGGTATCAGGTTGAACAGCATGAGGATGAGGTTAAGCTGTACGAGCATCCACAACAGCGTAATCCAGGGCGAATCCACCAGGGTTCGAAGATCGGGGTGAAGGATCAGAAACGCCACGCGCGCTCCCAGGATCAACACGACCAGTTGTGCCAGGTGCGACAAGGGGCCGGCCAGGGCCACTGCCACGGGCCCCCAGCGTTTGTTGCGCAGATTCTGCGGGTTGAACGGGACAGGACGGGCCCAGCCGAATACGGGCAGGTTGGCAAACATCATGATCAGCGGGAAGAGAACCGTCCCAAATGGGTCTATGTGGGGCAAGGGGTTAAGCGTGACCCGCCCGAGAAGGCGGGCGGTCGGGTCGCCTGCCCGGTCTGAGGCCCAGGCATGTGCGGCCTCATGCACGGACAGGCAGAACAGGAGGCAGACGTAGGCTGCGAATATTTCAGCAATTGGCGGGTTCATAGGTCGTTACAGGGGCTCGGTTACCGAAAAGACATTGTAAAAGACGGCTTCGGGAAGAATCAAATTGGCCGCGGCCCCCGATCCGGCCGGATGGTCTCCGGGCACAAAGGCGGTTGACTTCACGGCCGATCATCGATAAGATGACTGTACGAAAAGATTTGCAAGGAATCGCCTGCATCCGTATAATGACACGTACGCGAAGTCGCGACGCAGCGAGTCGGCCCATCAAGGGACCGCGGGTCCCGGCCAGGGCTGGCGAGGAGGATTGGATTCCGTGACAATGACCAAGCGCGAGTTGGTAATCCGGGTGGCCAATAAGCTTGGGATAACCCAAAGCACCGTGGCCAAGATTATCGAAGGGGCCTTTGAGGCCATCTCGCAGGCGCTCGCGGAAGGTGAACGCTGGGAATTGCGCGATTTTGGCGTGTTTGAGGTAAAGACACGCGCATCGCGCATTGGACGAAATCCGCGAACCGGCGAACAGGTTCCCGTACCCGAACGGAAGGTCGTTACGTTTCGGCCGGGCAAGAAGATGAAAGAGCTGGTGTGCACGCCGGACCCGACGGGCTATGCCGCCCCGCAGTTGCACAACGAACCGGACCCCGGGGCGGGCGCGTCCGGAACCCCCGATGATGATTTGTCGGGAGACGCCTCGGAAACTTCTTTGTTTTAAGGACGTTACGGTTGAATCGCTTACAGGCCGCAAGGATGAAATACGTCTTGCGGCCTCTTGTGTGTCTGGGAATCCCCCTGAGCCGGCCGGTGAATTTGCTTTGCCAAATCATTGACCTGCGAGCGCTTACACCCGTATGATCCGAACATGATAATCGTAGCGGGAGATACATCCACCAGCATCAACACCGTCGCGGTCTGCAGAGACGACGCGATTCTGGCTGAGACGGTTGTGGACTGTGGACGCACGCATGCGGAGCGTCTGCTGGATACAATAACGTGGGTGCTGGGCGAGGCCGGCATGTCGCTGAATCAGGTTGACGCGCTGGCGATCAGCACGGGGCCTGGTTCGTTCACGGGGCTGCGGGTGGGCCTGGCCACGTGGAAAGGGCTTGCGCTGGGGCAGGACCTGCCGCTGGTGGGGGTGCCCACGCTGGCGGCCCTGTCGCGCCTGCCGGCCATGAACGACGGCGTGTGCTGTCCGATGCTGGATGCACGCATGGGCGAGGTCTTCGCGGCGGCCTACCGGTTTGAATCCGGGGTGCGCAGTCCGGTGCTTGCGGACTGCGTCGCGCCGGTGGAGAAGGTAGCGGAGGCGCTGCACACGCACGAATCCGTGACCGTGTTCGGGGACGGCGTGGGTGTGTACGAAGCGCGTATCCGGGCGAGTCTTCCGAGCTGCCGCGTGCTTCCGCGGACGTTCTGGCCGCCCCGGGCGTCGGCGGTTTCGGCGGAAGCCCGCGAGATGCTGCTGGCGGGGTGGAGCGCGGAAGCGGCGACGGTGCGTCCCGTCTATCTGAGGAAATCGCAGGCCGAACAGAACCGGGAACGAGCAGAACATCCATGACATCATCGAACGCAACGCACGTGGAATTCGTGACGCTTGCGGAAGCGTATCTCGATGAGATGATGGAGATCGAACTTGAGGCCTATCCGGAGCCCTGGTCGCGCGGGATGTTTCGGGAGGAGATCCGCAACAACCGGTCGTATTTCTACGTCATGCTGCAGGACGGCCAGCTCGCCGGCTACGGCGGATTCTGGCTGGTGCTGGATGAAGCGCACATTACGAGCGTTACGGTGCGCGATAGCCTGCGTGGACGGGGGCTGGGACGGCGCCTCACGCGGCACCTGCTGGAGGTCGCGGAAGGGGTGGGCGCGCACATCGCGACGCTGGAGGTGCGCGAGTCCAATGTCCGCGCCCAGAATCTATACAAAGCATTCGGATTCCGCCAGATAGGCCGCCGGAGAGGTTACTACCCCAAGAGCGGTGAGGACGCCATTGTGATGCTGCTGGAACTTGGCTCAGGCCGAAACCCCGCCCAGGGCGCGAGCGTTGAGGCGGGCGATTAAGATGAGAGCGGTGTAGCGTGGCGGTGAATCTAAACGGAGGCATCCCGCAGCCACAGCGAGGCCGGGGTCAGGGCGACAAGGCCCGGCGGATATCGTGGGGCGTGCCCCTGGGCGGCATCGGCACGGGCTGCATCGAACTGGGAAACGACAGCCGGTTCCGCAATATCACCATCAACAACAACCGCGACAAGGCCACGCGCATTTCGCTGTCGCCCCGCGCGTTTATCGCTTTGCGGACCGTTCGCCAGGGACGCGTGCAGACGCGCTTTCTGCAGCCCGACTGCGCCCTCCCCTTTGCCGACGCGGGCATTATCCCGGCGTTCACCCCCGTGAACGAACTCACGTGGCGCGCCTTGTACCCCTGTTCGTATTACACGCTGAACGCGAAAGACGCGACCGTGGAGACGGCGTGGCGGGCCCTGGCGCCCGTGGTGCCCCACGACGTCGCCTCGTCAAACACTCCGGTGATGTTCTTCAGCGTGTCGGTGCGCAATCCGGCCCATACGCCGGTCCAGGTGTCGTTTGTGCTCAATTGGGAGAACCTGTGCGGGTGCGAACGCAGCGTGGTTCCCACGAACCGGGGCACATTCACACCCGTACCGTACCGGAACGAGTCCTCCGAACCGCGTTTTCAAGGCCTGAGCTTCGGTAAAACGGAGGGCTTTGTCAGCAACGCCGACGGCAATTATGCGCTGATTGCGCAACCGCAGTTGGGCCAGGAGATTTCCGTCCTGGGCTGGAATTCGACGGACGCTTCGGAACTGGATACGTTCTGGCAGCAGTTTCACTACGACGGGCGTCTGGCCAACCAGGTCTCCCGCAACGAGGCGGCGCAATCCGCGGCGGTCTGCTGTACGCGCGAACTCGAACCCTATCAGGAATGCCGTTTCCTGCTGGCGCTGAGCTGGTATTGTCCCCGCTTTGTGGTGGACGGCGTGGATCTCGGGAACAAATACGCGGAGATCTACAGGAACGCGGTCGAGGCCGGGCAGGGGGCGCTGCGCAACGTGAACTTTTACTTTCGGGCGGTCGAGGCGTGGCAGAATTCGCTGCTGACCTCATCGCTTCCCCGCTGGTTTTCGCGGATGCTGATCAACAGTTGCGCGACGTTTTCCACCAACAGCCTGCTGACGCGCCAGGGGGAGTTTGCGCTGTTCGAGTCGCCGGAAGAACCCATGACGGGCTGCCTCGACAAGCGGTTGTACAGTTCGCTGGCCACGCTGCTTCTGTTTCCGGAACTGGAGGAGGCGGAGTTTTACATCCTGGCGGGGGCCATGCCGAAAACCGAGCCCGGCCGGTGTGTGCGGTATCTCGGCCGGATGACGCTTCATGCGCCCGGCGACGGGGCGCGCACGGACGAGCTGGTCGACCTGGGACCTAAGTTCGTTCTGCTGGCCTCCCGCAACCTGCGGTTCACGGGCAACCGCAAGATGGCCGAGACCCTGTTCCCGCGGCTGCGCGCGGTGATGAACCACATCGCGAAAATGAGCCCCCAGGACGATGGACTCCCGCGGCAGTCGGGGTTCTCGACGATGTACGACGACTGGGCCACGGACGGGGTGAACAGCTACACGTCCAGCCTGTGGATTGCGGCCATGCGGGCCTATGCCGCGCTGGCGGCGCATCTCGGAGACGCAGCGGAAGCCGAGAGATACCGGGCGCTCGCCGCGCGGGCCGTGGAGCGGTTCGAAGCGCTGCTGTGGAATGAAGAGCAGGGCTATTACATGTTCTGTGCGCCGGGAACAGGGCAAGACGGGCGCCTTGCGGACTGGCACCTGGGATGTCACACGGGGCAACTGGCCGGCGAATGGTACGCGCAGTGGCTGGGACTGGGTTCGCTCTTTGCCCCCCAGCGGGTTGCCCGCGCCGTGGCGACGATACAACGGCTGAACGAGCGGAAATTCTGTCTCGCCCGCGCCACGCTGCCGGACGGCTATCCGTGCGAAAACCCTCCCGGAACGGGCGTGGAGCCGCAGACGGAGCAGAGCTGGCCGGGGATCCTGCTGGCTCATCTTGCCTGCCTGCTGCTTCAGCTGAACCGCGAGGACCACGGTTTCTATCTGATTGAGCGCATCTTCAAGAGCGTCTGGATGAAAGGCGCCCGGGCGTTTAACCATCCGTTGGCGTGGGACTGCAACGCAAACGCGCCGTGCGGGCCGGCCCAGGACCGGCATCTGAGCGCATTGACCGTCTGGCATGCGTTTGAATCGTTGCATGGCGTCATGATGGACGCGGCGGAGCACGTGCTCTGGATACGGCCGCATCTTCCCCGGGGCGTCCGTTTTCTGAGTGTGCCCCTGTTCTCCCCCACGGGCCTGTCGTGGGTCCGCCTGGAGGAGAAAGGGTCGACGCGCTCCGTGGTCGAGATGCAACTGGCGTTTCGGGACCCGGTCCTGCTCCGGGAGATTGTGATGCGGCCCCTGCATCTCGCCACGCGCTGTGAGGCGAGGTGCCTCACGACCCGCGGGGTGCTGGAGACGTCGCTTCATGTTGGCGATGAGGAAGGAGAACGCCTGCTGCACATCCGGCTGTCGCGTCCGGAAGTGGTGCAGGGCACGCTTGCCATTACCTTGACGCCTGCGCAGCGATGACGGGCCCGGCCAGCCATGCACAGGAGACCAATCACGTGACAGCACTGGATGAACAATTGCGGGCGGTGCGCCTTCTTGTCGCCGATGTCGACGGCGTCCTGACCGATGGGGGCATCGCCTTTGACGGCGAAGGACGTCCGTTCCGCACGGTGCACGTCCGCGACGTCACGGCGCTCACCCTGTGGCATCTCTCCGGCGGGCGAACGGCCCTGGTGTCCGGGCTGGGCAGCAAGGCGTTGGAGGCGATCGCGGCGACGTGGAGATGCGCGGAATGCCGCATGTGGGTCAAGAACAAGTTGCGGGTGTGCGAGGAGATTGCCGCAAACTATGGATTGACGATGAAGGAACTGGCTTTTATCGGCGACGACATCATTGACGTGCGGGCGATGCAGGCGGTGGGCGTGGGCGTGGCGGTGGCCGATGCGGCGCCGGAGGCCCGGGCCGCGGCGGCCTTTGTGACGCTGGCGCCGGGCGGCAAAGGCGCGGTGCGCGAACTGATCGAGCGCATCCTCAGGGCCCAGGGCCGCTATGAGGAGATGCTCGAACGGTATCTGGCGAGGGAGGACACGCCCCAATGAGCCAGGGGACGGCGGGACGTGAGCCGTTCGGCGCGCCCGCGGATCGTGCGCATGGGAATGGTGAAAACGCGACTGGACGCCGGATTGGTGCGTCACGCGGCCCGCGCGAGTCCGCAGCGGGTATTCAGCGGAGCGTCTGAGCAGGAACGCAAAGGGAGTGTTCGAGGCGAATCGATGACAAAGACTGCGGAGAAGGTGCGCATCATCGGAATCACGGGAGGCACGGGGGCCGGGAAATCGGAGGCCGCGCGCCGCTTTGAGGAACTGGGCTTTCCCGTCATTGACGCGGACCGCATCGGTCATGAACTACTCGAGCCGGGCGGCGAGGCCGTATCCGCCGTGCTGGAGGCATTTGGACCGGAGATCCTGACGGCGGGACGGATTGACCGGAAGAAGCTTGGCGCGCGGGTGTTTGCCGACCCGGAGGCGCGCCAGGGGCTCAACGCAATAGCTCATCCCTGCATCAAGCACGCGATCAAGCGGCGGGTACAGGCGCTCGCGGCCCGGGGACACCGCACGGTGATCCTGGACGCGGCGTTGATCGCGGAATCCGGGGAACGGGAAGCGTGTCTGGATGGCCTGATCCTTGTCACCAGCCCGGAGGCATTGCGAATTCAGCGCCTGATGAAATCGCGCGGCCTCACCCGGAAAGAGGCCGTGGCCCGAATACGGGCGCAAACGCCGCCGGAGAAGAAACTTGCGCTGGCCGATTGGGTGTTGGACAATGAAGGCAGCGTGGCGGATTTGCGCCGGCGGGTGGAACGCCTGGCCATGGAACTGAAGGACAGTGAAGGTTAACCTTACAAACTGCCGGGACTGCGGGGCGGTGGTCCGGGCGGACGAGTACGACGGTCTGTGCAGGGAATGCGCCGTGCGCCGCGTCGAGCGAATGGAAACCCTCTACCGCGTGCTGGACCGTCTGGACGACACCGAATTGAGCATGGAGAAGCTCGCGGAAGCCTCGGGCCTGACTCCCGAAGAGGTGCGGCAACTGCTCCGCAAGACCCCGGCCCTGCGGCGTGACCTCGCGCGCAAGGAAGCCCGCGTCTGCACGCGTTGCCGCAAAAAGACCGTGGACGAAGAGTCGGGGCTGTGCCTCTCCTGCCGGATGGCGCTGCTGGAGCGGTTGCGTGTGGCCTACGACGAACTGGAGCACAAAGCGGACAGGAGACGCAAACAGCTGCGAGGCTGGCTGCCTCCGGACGAAGAACACCGCGCGACCGTGGCGGAAACGTTCGAGCGGAAACGGGGCAAGGCGCCGCTGAAAAAACTCGATCCGTCGCCCAGGAGCCGTTTCCGGTCCTGATTGCCCCCTGAGCTGATGCCGCCGGCGACGCGCGCGGCGGCGAATCCGACCCCTGGGAGAATCGTTCTTGCGGACACGACTCAAGCAGACCATACAAGGCGTTGCGGGACTGGCGCTCGGCGCGCTCATCCTCTGGTGGATGTTTCAGGGGACGAGCTGGGCGGGCCTGAAACGTTCGTTTGCGGAGATTCGCTGGGGCTGGCTTGTGCTGGCGGCGCTGTTTGTCGGCTTAAGCTTTGTGGGACGCGTCAAACGCTGGAGCTATGTCGTGCGGGCGGTGGAACCGGCGGCCTCGTTCCGGAGCATGTTTTCGTCGACCCAGATCGGGTTTCTGGCCAATTTCACGCTTCCGGCGCGCATTGGGGAACTGGTGCGGGCGGTGGTGTTGTCGCGCCTGACGGCGCTCGGGGTGGCGCGCAGTTTTGCGCTGGTGGCGCTCGACCGCGTCAATGATCTCATCGGGTTGATCGTGGTGATGGCCGTGGCGCTGCTGGCCTTCCGGCCCAAAGAAAACATTGCGATTCCCGGTGAGCTGTTCCGGAGCGACTCCCCCATTCTGGTGCCGGCCAGCGCGTATCAGACCGGCGCTGTGGGCGCGGCGATCTTTCTCTTGGCGGTCATCGCGGTGTTTGTGCTGCTCTTCGTGAGCAAGAATCTGGTCCTTCGTGTGTCCGACGGGGTCTTTGCGTTTGCCGGCCGCCGGCTATCGTTTTTCCAGGCCGGAGCGTCGGCGTGCCGCAAGGTGGGTGGCTGGGTCCATCACCTGCTCCAACAGTTCGCCGAAGGGTTCGAGGTGTTCCGGTCGGTGTCGGACATGGCCAAATCGGTGGCCTACAATCTGGTCACGTGGGCCTGTTTTGTCGCGATGCTTCAATGCATGCTTTTCGGGTTCGGGGTTGAGGCGCCGTGGTACACGGTGTTCGTCATGCAGGCGGCGCTGGCGCTCGCGATCAGCGTCCCGGGCACCCCGGGGTTTGTGGGCCAGTTTCAGGTTCCGCTGGTGGCGGGTTTGAAACTGGTGCAGCCGGGCGTCTCGTACGACGATGCCCTGGCTCTGGCCATCCTGACCCACGCCATCAACGCTGGTATGGTAATTGCCGTCGGTCTCGGATCTCTCCAGCTCGAGGGTCTGCATCTGTTGCAGCTTTCCGATGAGGGCGCGCGAAGGAAACGGGCGCTTGACGCCTCCGAAGAAACGGCAAACGCCCTTGACGAGGGCCCCGAACCGGTCACGCACGAAGCCCCCTGAGGGCCCGGCAGCGCGCAAAACCTATGTTTACGCGTTTCTAGCATTTTGCCCCGTGCCGAATTCGGGACAGCAGCATCGATTCTGCGCGTCGTGCCCGGGCAAGTTTAATTTCGATCGATTAACATGGTAAGGTTCCGGCGGAGGAGAGTAGCTTTGCCATTACAGATTGATTCTCAATGCGTTGGACGTATGACCAAGCCGCACTTTGTGGAAGTGGGCTGGCGCGAATCGATGAATTTTGCGGCTTCGATCGGCGACGCCAATCCGTACTACTTTGATGATACACGCGAGGACGGCATCATCGCCCCGCCCATGCTGGCCACGGCGCTGACCTGGCCGATTTTTGTCAACCGGCACGAATACTGGGGTATGGACGCGTGGCCGGAGGAGATTTGCGCCCGGCAGGTGCATTTATCGGAAGCCATCCTCATGCACCGTCCCCTGCGGCCGGAAGACGGCCTGGTGATCCGGGGTCACATTTTCGGGGTGTTGCCGCAGCGCGGGGGCTCGCTGTCGATCGTCCGGTTCGAGGCGGAGGACCGTGACGGCCGGCCGGTCTTCACGGAGTACGCAGGGGCATTTTTTCGCGGCGTGCGATGCGCGGATGCAGGGCGAATTGACGGCGCGCTGTATACCCCCCCTCCTGCCCCGGAGACCCGGGACGCCGTGTGGGAGCATGCCCTCCACATCGATCCGCTGACGGCGCATGTGTACGACGGCTGCACGGGGCTTTCGTTTCCAATCCACACGTCGAAGAGATTTGCCCGTGGGGTCGGGCTTCCGGAACCGATCCTTCAGGGCACGGCCACGCTCGCCATTTCGCTGCGCGAACTGGTCGACCGCGAAGCAGGCGGCGACCCGACGCGCGTGAAGGAGTTGAGCTGCGTTTTTCGGGGGATGGTGAGACCCGGCACGGACATCCAGCTCCGCCTGCTCGCGAAAACCGACGCAGAACAGGGCGTTCGTCTGTTCTATGAAACGATGAACGACCAGGGGAAGAAGGCGATCGCGGACGGATACGTTCTGTTGTCGGCGTAGTGCACTTCAGATTCCGGGGAGGATGGGCATGCATCGCAGAGCATTCATTCAATCAGTGACCTTGAGTCCCCTGCTGGCCGGTGCGCGGGCCGAGGGCGTGCCTGGCGCGGTCGCGGCGCCTCCCCTGGCGGCCAATGATTTTGTGAAAGTGTATGAATCCCCCGACGCGCAGCAGATCTTTTCGTACAGCCCGGGGCTGGCCGTGCTGCCGGGCGGACGGCTTGTGGCGACGCTTGACCTCAACGGCCCCGCGTTCGCGGGCAAGGCAGGCCCCGAGGGGTATCGCGGGCGGATTTACACAAGCGACGACCGCGGGCAGACCTGGACGCTGCGGGCAAGCACTCCCATGATTCACGCGCGCCCGTTTGCCGCGGGCGGGGCCGTGTACGTGCTAGGGCACAGCGGCGACCTCGGGATTGTGCGTTCGACAGACGGGGGCACGACGTGGAGCGAGGCTTCCTGGCTGACCCGCGGCGAGCGATGGCACCAGGCGCCCTGCAATGTGCATTACACGAGGGGCCGGGTCTACCTGGTCATGGAACGCGATACCGACCCGGACTATCCGATGTGGCCGGTGTCGGTGTTTGCGCCGGTGCTGATGGCGGCGGACGTGGACAGCGACCTGACGCGTCGCGACGCGTGGACCTTCTCGAACGAGCTGTCGTACCGCGACGCCATCGCGGCGGCCGGCCCCCCCCATCTGCTCGGCGTGCCGTTCCACACACCGGGCAACACGGTTGCGGAGGCGGCGAAGGTGCGCCGGCCGATGGCCGATCCGGGATGGCTGGAAACCAATGTGGTCCAGTTTGTGGACCCCGACCACGTCTGGTTTGACCCCGCGGGACGGACGTTTCATCTGTGGATGCGCGCCCATACGGGCTCGACGAACCTGGCCGCCATTGCCAAGGCGGTGGAATCCGATGGTGGCGGCATCACGGTATCGCTCGAGCACGCGCCCTCGGGAGCGCCCATGGTGTTCGTACCGTGCCCGGGCGGCCACATGAAGTTTCATATCGTGTACGACGAACAAACGAAGCTGTTCTGGCTGCTGTCGTCCCAGGCCACGGACTCGATGACGCGCCCGGATCGGCTTCCCGACGACCGGTTTGACTTGCCGAACAACGAACGCCACCGTCTGGTGCTGCATTTCTCGAAAAACTGCGTGGACTGGTGTTTTGCGGCGCGCGTGGCGGATACGAAGGCCTTTGGTCAGGCCCGCCACTATGCCTCGATGGCGATCAACGGCGACGACCTGCACATTCTGTCGCGCTCAGGCGACGCCCGGGCCAGGAGCGCCCACGACGGGAACATCATTACCTTCCACACGGTGCGCGGTTTCCGGGATCTGGTCTATTAACCCCCTGTTTCGGGTTCCAGCAAGGGTAGTGGAATGAATGCGTTGTGCCCCTTGTTCCTGTGGACATCAGGGAGTATGATGCCGGCGCTGGTACGCTCCTGTACCGGCCAGGCGCAAGGAGTAAGCATTCTACGTCGCTGGCGAACCCGGAGTTCCGCGGGGGAACTTTATGGGGAGCGAGTGTCCACGGCGGAAACGGTCGGGGTGTGAAGACGTAGCGCCCCCGCCAAGCGGGAAAGGAAGTACCATGGTCAGCAAGAAAATGGAAAAGGCTCTGAACAAACAGATCACCGCCGAGATGTATTCGGCCTACCTTTACGCCGCGATGGGCGCGTACTTCGACGCCCAGAACCTCGATGGCTTTGCCAAGTGGATGCGGGGGCAGGCGGCGGAAGAGATGGAACACGCCATGAAGTTCTACGGCTACGTCGTGGAAACGGGCGGCAGGGTGATCTTCGAAGCCATTGAGAAGCCGCCGGCGGACTTTGGCAAGCCGGAGAAGGTCTTCGAAGAGGTGTTGAAGCACGAGCGCAAGGTCACGCGGCTCATCAACGCGCTGGTGGAACTGGCCCGCGACGAGAAGGACTACGCCACGGACAACTTCCTGCAATGGTTTGTCGCGGAACAGGTCGAGGAAGAGGCGACGGCCGACGGCATCCTGCAGAAACTGAAGATGATTGGTGAACATCCCCACGGCATCTTCATGATGAACGCCAAACTCGGAGAGCGCAAGGAATCCTGAACCGCCGGGCACGGGCCGGCGCTACGCCGCCGCCCTTCCCGCACGGAAAACTGACGCACCCAGGCGGGCTCACGCGAGCCCGCCTGTTTCTTTTGCCGCGCTGCGGACGCCGGCTCCGCACCGGGCAGACAAGACTGTCCGGGATAGACCTTATTGATCGCCGCCGAGATCATGGTCCAGGCGGCGGAGGATGGCCTCGGCCAGGCCGGAGGCCGCCAGCAGCGCATCGTCGCGGACGTCGAGGTGCGTGTCGTCGGAAAGGAGCCGGTCCTCGGGAGGCGTCTCGTAGGACGAAGTGAGGGTGAGCGCGTTGAAACCGCGCGCCAGAGGTATAAGGGCATCCGACGGAAACTCACGGTGCCGGACGGGGGTGGCCTGAAACTCTCGGGCAGCGGGTTCCGCGATCGCAAGGAGGGTCTTTGAGCTCTGGAAGGTCGCGAGCATGCCTTCGGCGGTGACGTAATGCAGGCGGGGTGCGCCGACGGAATCGATATTGAGGAAGAACGTCGAGACCGGGTCGAGTTTGTGTGTTTTCATGAAGTGGCGCATGCCGTTGAGACCGGCCTCCTTGCTTCCGGTGGCGACGAGCCAGAGATCGGCCTGGTCGAGTCCGTTCGCGTGAAAGCGGCGCGCCAGTTCGAGCAAGACAGCGGTTCCGGAGGCGTTGTTCCAGGCGCCGCGGCCGTACTCGCAGGTCAATTCGGCAAACACAAGAAAGGCGGCCGCCCCGAGCAGGCAGCCGACAGCCGTCCAGCGGACGGCGACGTCGTAGGCAAACTGGAGCGATTCGAAGATGCCGAACCCCTGGGCGGCGCACGAGACCACCACCACCACCATGCAGAGCACCAGGAAGAGCTGCACGGAGCGCAGCCAGGGCCGCACGCGGGGAGCCTGCAGGGGGCTGTCGCGGGGCGAATCGTAATGCGCAGTGACAATGAAGAGTCGGCGGGGTTTGGGCGCGACGAAGCGGCAGATCACGTTTTGCGACTCGTACTGGGGCAGCAGGCGGCCGAAGATGCGGTATCCGGTGGCCTCGGCCAGATAGCTCAGGAAGACGAACAGGCCGTAGCCAAATGCGATGAACGGCCACCAGCCCGCGAGGATGGCCACCACGGTGAATTCGGCAAAATACGAGGCATAAAGCAGCCATTCGCCGTCGAGGCTGTGGAAGTCGTCGATCTCGACGTCGAGGGTGAATTCCTTGAAGCGCGCGGCCAGGTATTCGGCGGCGGACCGTTCGCTGTTGGTGTTGGAGCCGCGATGGGGCAGAACCCCGGTCAGATACTCCAGATCGCGCCGCAGTTGCGAACCGTTCACATCAGATCTCGCTGTAGTCCAGGCCAAAGGCGTCGGCGACGCCTTTGCAGGTGAGTTTTCCTTTGTAAGTGTTGATGCCGCTTCGGATGGCGGAGTCGGCCGCGATGGCCGCGTCCACCCCGCGGTCGGCGATGGCGAGACCGTAGCCGAGGGTGACGTTGGTCAGCGCGTACGTGGAGGTTCTCGGAACGGCGCCGGGCATGTTGCCGACGCAATAGTGCACCACGTCATGCACCAGAAAGGTCGGGTCGTGATGCGTGGTGGGGTGGGACGTTTCGCTACAGCCGCCCTGGTCGATGGCGATGTCGACGAACGCCGCGCCCGGCCGCATCTGGCTGACGAGGTCGTCGGTAATCAGACGGGGAGTCCGCGCGCCGGGCACCAGGACCGCGCCGATGACCAGGTCGGCCTGGGTAACCTCGTCGGCGAGATTGGCGGCATTGGACATGACGGTGGTGACGCGCGATGCCATGATGTCGTAGAGGTAACGCAGGCGGGACGGGTTGATGTCGAGCACGGTGACATGGGCGCCCATGCTGACGCAGATCTGGCAGGCGTGCGTGCCGGCGACCCCGGCTCCGAGAATGGTGACGTTGGCCGGTTTGACCCCCGAGACGCCCCCGAGGAGGATGCCCATGCCGTTGGCGCTGGCTTCGAGACAATGCGCCCCGATCTGCGCCGCGAGACGCCCGGCCACTTCGCTCATGGGCGCCAGAAGCGGCAGAGAGGCATCCGGCAGCTGCACGGTTTCGTAGCCGATTCCGATCACGCCCTTCTCGAGCATCTTCCGGGTGAGGGTTTCATCGGAGGCCAGGTGCAGATAGGTGTAGATGATCTGGCCCGGTTGCATCCAGTCCACCTCGGGACCGAGGGGTTCTTTGACCTTGATGATCATTTCGGCGCGCTCCCAGATATCGCGGGGTTCCGGGACGATTTCGGCGCCGGCCGCCGCATACGCTTCGTCGGAGATGCCGCTGCCGAGCCCGGCGCCCTTTTCGACCATAACGCGGTGGTTGTGGGCCCGGAACGCGGCCACTCCGGAAGGCACAATGGCGACGCGCCGTTCATCCGCCTTGATCTCTTTTGGTACGCCGATACGCATAAAGACTCTCCCCCAGTTTCAGGACGGCCGTTCAGGGCCATCCGCTGCAATTCTCATGAATTCTATTCCACTTCCGGGGTGCTTTTCAGCAGGGCCAGGAATTCGGTATAACTCGAGGTGTGCAGGGCGCGATCGAGCATCGCGGGATTCTGGAATCGGCGGGCGATGTCGGCCCCGATCTCGAGTTGCGACGCGGGGTCTTTTTCGGGCGTGATGATCAGGAAGATCAGGTAGGCGGGCTTGCCGTCGGGGGCGTCAAAATCCACGCCCGTCTCGCAGATCCCGGCGACCACAAGGGCGTCGTCCACGTCGGCGACGCGGGCATGGGGAATGGCGACGCCGTTGCCGATGCCGGTCGGGAGGATCTCTTCACGCTCCCAGACAGCCTTCTCGAGCCGGTCCGTATCGAGGCCGGCGGTCTGACAGGCCAGGACGGTCAATTCGTGAATGGCTTCCCGGCGTCCCGCGGCATGCAGGTCTTTGAGGAAGAGCCGCGACGACAGGACATCCTGGAGGCGGCGTCCTCTGGTGGGGTGGAGAATGAAGCTCATCAACGGGCCGCTGAGCATAGAGGTGACGATGGCCATGATGACGATGGCCACAAAGAGCCGTTCGCGGATGATGCCCTCTTCCAGGGCGAGCAGGCCCAGGATGATCTCCATGGCGCCGCGGGCGTTCATGGCGAAACCCACGGCCCAGGCGTCACGCATGGACATGCCGCCCCATCGGGCGCCGAGTGTGCCACCGGCCAGCTTGCACACGCAGGCAAGGAGGAGAACCGTAAGCACCAGGGCGGCATCGAAATTGGCCACGAAATTGACGCGCAGCCCGATGCTCGCAAAGAACACGGGGGCGAACACGAACGATACGAACTGGTCGATGATCACGCGCGTGCGTTCACGGAGATGGGGCGAATCGCCGAGAGCCACGCCGGCGATGAACGACCCGAAGATGGCGTGAATGCCGATCCATTCGGTGAACGCCGCCCCAAACAGGGCGAGCACGAGGGAGAAACTCAGCACACCGCCCGGCCAGCGCGTGTAGGCCTGCAATGCGGGCAGGATCCGGTGGATGGCCCAGCGGCCGGCGGTCAGCATCAGGGCCACGAAACCCAGCGTGTAGCCGATGGTGGCCGGAATGGAATCGACGTGTGCGGCGGCCGTCCCCATCATGCCCATGATGATGGCGAACGCGATCCAGCCCACGAGATCGTTGAAGATGGCCGCGCTCACGACGATCATCCCCATGTCGCTCCGGTAGAGTCCGAGATCCATGAGGGTCTTGGCGATGACGGGCAGCGCGGTGATGGACAGGGCCGTCGCCAGAAACAGGGCGAAGACAAGCGGCTCGGCCCCGGCTTCGCGGCCAAGGGCCTGGGGCGCCAGCCAGGCGGCGAGCAATCCCAGGGCGAACGGGATCACCATGCCCACGATGCCCACTTTGAGACCAATATTTCCCTGCCGCCAGACGGTCGAGAGATCGACTTCGATGCCCGCGACCAGGAGAAACAGGACGATGGCGAGGGTGGCGATGGCCTCGAGCGCGACGGCGTTGGGGCCCTGGGCGGGAAACAGCGACTCGGCAACCCCCGGCGCCAGGTTGCCCAAGACCGTCGGTCCCAGGAGGATCCCGGCCAGGAGTTCGCCCAGGACCGCGGGCTGATGCAGCCGTTCCGCCAACTCACCGAGCGCGCGCGCCACCAGCAACAGGGTTCCGAAGGAGAGAAGCATCAGCATCAGGTTGTGCGAGGTCATGCGTTCCGTTGTCTCTCCTGTTTGATTGGCGCCGCACGCCCCTTCGGAAATGCGCACCGGTGAAACAGTCCACAAAAGGGGCCCTGGAACCGTCCACGAGAGGGCACGCCCCTCCCTGTGCCCGCTTGGAACCCGCTTCCACGGGCCGGGTGGCCACCCCGCCCGTGTGACACGGGTAGAATAAAGACCGGGGAATACCGGCGTCAACGCAAAATACGTCCTGTGCGGCGAGTTGGGACACGAGGACGAGGGCGCGCGCGCCGCGGGATTATTCGGTGGCCCGGGCAGCGCGAAGACGATTGCGATAGTAGTCGATGATGACCGCGGCGACGATGACCAGGCCGGTGACCAGGCGCTTGGTATGCTCCTGGGCGTTCGCCTGGGCCAGACCGCCCGCAAGCACCGCGATGATCATGACGCCGAGAAAGGAACGCACCACCGAACCGCGCCCGCCGAAGAGGCTGGTGCCGCCGATGACGACGGCCGCGATCGCCTGAAGCTCGTACCCAACGCCGTCTTCGGGATTGACCCCTTCCAGGCGCGCGGCGTGAATGACCGCCGCCAGCCCGGCCATCAATCCGCTCAGGGCGAACACGGCCGCCTTGAGCCACTGCGTGGGAATGCCTGACAGACGAGCCGCCTCTTCGTTCGAGCCGGCGGCGAACAGATGGCGGCCGAACGCCGTCATGGAAAGCACGATCTGCCCGGCCGCGACGACCAGGACCGCAATCACGAACATCACGGACACGCCGCCGACGCGCATCGAGACGAAGTCGCCGAGTTGTGTGCCGACATAGACCGAACGGGAACTGGTGACGAGGTACGCGCCGCCCCGGGCGATTTCGAGCATGCCGAGGGTCACGATGAAGGACGGCAACCGCCACGTGATCACCGTGAGACCGTTCAGCACCCCGCACAGCAGGCCGGTCGCGAGGCACGCGGCGATGCCAACGGCCATGGGCAGTTCGAGACGGTGCAGGCAGATCGCGAGCACGGCCGCGCTGAGTCCCAGCACGGAACCTACGGACAGATCGATGCCCGCAATGATCAGCACAAAGGTCATGCCGACGGCAATGACGACCGCGTCGGGCGTCTGGTTCACGATGGTCCGGAAATTGGTCCAGGTGAAGAAATTCTCGGTGAAGACCCCGAACACGACGACTAGCAGCAGCAACACAAACACCAGCCCCAGGTAATCGAGGAGGAAGAAGTACGAACGTTTACCGCTGTTCATTCAGAGGCGCTTTCCCTGGTGTTTCGCCGCCACCGGCCCCATGCTGCTTACGGGTTCGCCAGGCTCTCGGGCGTAATGAGGTCTACCGGGGTCTCAAAGTCCTCGGGCGAGGCCTCCCCCGCGAGCATCTTCAAGGCGTATTCGATGCCGAAGACCGCGAGCCGATCGGCATGCTGATCGGCGGTGGCGGCGATCTCCCCCTTCTGGAGAAGCTCCTGGGCGGCGGAGATGTTGTCGAAACCGACGACCTTCACGGTGTCGAGTTTGCCCGCCGCGCGGAGTGCGGCGACCGCACCGAGGGCCATGCTGTCGTTCGCGCAAAGGAACGCCTTGATCCCCGGATTCTCGGTGATCATGGCCGACACGACCTGGTTGGCCTTGGAGGTTTCCCAACTGCCGGATTGCGCGGCGACGATCTGCATGCCCGCGGCGTTCATGGCGTCCTCAAAACCGAGCTTACGCTGAATGGCGTTGAACGCGGTGGGGATCCCTTCCACGATGGCGACGGGGTCGCCCGGAGAGAGCTTGCCCGCCAGGTACTCGCCGACCAGGCGCGCGCCCTTGCGGTTGTCGGGCCCCACAAAGGGAATGGCGATGCCCCGCTCGGCCAGCACGCCGCTGTCAAACTTGTTGTCGATATTGACGACGACAATCCCGGCATCCATGGCTTTCTGGCACGCCGCGATGAGAAGCTTGGAATCGGCGGGCGCGATAACGATGGCGTCGACGTTCTGCGCAACCATCTGTTCGACGAGCTGGACCTGGCGGTTGACGTCGCGTTCGTCTTTGATGCCCTGGGCGATGAGGTCATAGGCGGCGGCGTTGGCGGCCTGGTGCGCTTTGGCGCCCTCTTCCATGGTCA
>JAAYAQ010000005.1 GCA_012719295.1 Candidatus Hydrogenedentota bacterium
ACGGCCAGTACGAACCGACGCCCTCGGAACTCATGCCTTCGGTCTCCACGATGCTCGGATTGTCGCTGCCCCGCGGGGAAACCAGCCGCCAAAGCCAGGCCAGCGCCGGCGGGAGGATGTGAAACAGTCCGAGGATCCCGTACGACGGGTCCGTGCTGGTGCAGCGCGGCGTGCGCACACCAAAGCTGCGGACATCCACCCGCACGGGCCCGTTGATCACGTCCGGAACCACCCGCCGGGGCAGGATAACCCGCGGATTCGGGCAGGTCCGGCCGGGACTGTCTTCGATGTGCTCCCAGATGAGCGCCGTGCTGCCCGGAGACGCGTCAATGTTGAGGAACAGCAACGGTGCCGGCGGATGCACGGTCAGGGATTCCAGGTGCGGGTCGGTCCCGTAATCCTTGATGTGGTCGGTTCGGATGAACCAGGCGTCCTCGGCGTCCATGAGCGCGAGGCGGCCGTCGCCCCGATCGAGTGACGGATGGCACAGGGCCATGTCGTCCGTGACCGGGCGCAGGGCGCAGTTGCGCGGCATAATCAGGAACCGCTCCTCGCCGGTGACCGTGTTGGTTCCGAGAAGGAGGCGGCCGTCGGCCTCGCGGTGCATCTGCTCGAGCATCTCGCTCTTGCCTCCGCCGCTGGCGCCTTCGTGCATGATGGTGATGCGGTTATCGTACGGCGTGATGACCTGTACGGTGGAGCAGTGGGTCGTGACCCAGGCCTCCTCTTCGCCCACGTGGATCAGCATCCCGTAGACGCCTTTCTTCGCGCTGGGGCCCGGGTAGAGGTTGTAGCTGAACAGCTCATGCAGCCCCCGCAACCGGTTGTGCACCACCACCTGCTTTCCGTCGAAATGGGTGTGGCGCATCGGCGGCGCCACATAGATGACCGACCTGGGCACGAAGTCTTCCGGCAGGTTCTGCGCATCGAGGATACCCTGCAGCTGCGCCAGACCCAACGCGAAAAAACCCGCGTTCGCCGGACAGATCGCCATGGCGTCCACGCCCACGCCGCGCGTGCCGGCCACAAAATAAAACAGGGCCAGCTCCTGCGTTTTCAGCCAGTCAAAGGTCGCCGCGCGCACCGGATCGAACGGCCCGCCAAAGCGCTCCGCGAAGCGGGGCTTGTCGGTAGGGCGGTCGTCGGCGATGAACATGCAGTCGGGATCGCGCCGGCGCATGTACGGCTCCACGTAATTCGCGGCCACGCCGTTCTTGACGCGGCACACCCGCGCCTCGACCACGCGGCCGCGGCCGGGCACCTCGTAGGCCACCTCATGCCAGCCCCCGGGGGACGCGTCGCGAACGGCCAGCGCCACCAGGTCATTCACGTTCCGCGCCACGGTGTAGCCCGGGCAGGCGTTGAGCAGTTCCGCGGCTTCGAGCGGTATTTCACGATGCAGTGGTTCAAAATGCGTCGTCATCTTGGAGTTCCCTATAGAGAAGCGTCACGAACACAACCGGTTTTCATTGCACGGGCCATATGCTACTTCGAGAGCCCCGTGTGCTTCAAAGAATCAGAATTCATACCGGACCCCGCCGGCCGGTAATGGACAGCCTTCCGAAGACGCCGCGTGCGCTCAGTTCGTGTGCGATCCCGTCAATCAGGTCGGAGAGGACCCTCTCGGGCGGCCTGGGTCTCCCGATTCTGCCAGCCAGGCCCGATGCCCGCCGAGGGCAGCGCAAATCTTCGCATACCGCTCCATGGGCACACGCACGGAGCCCATAAGGGAACGGCGGCCTTTGGCGCGGCCGTGGCAGTCGGAGCCGCCGCTGACGAGGAGGCGGTTGGCTTCGGCGAGCTGGATGAACTCGTCTACGCGGCCGGCCTTGTGCTGGGGATGGTACGCCTCGATGCCGTCGAAGGGAAGCGTCAGGAGGTGGGGGAGATGCCTGCGCACGCCACCCAGCCCCGGATGCCCGACGAAGGCCAGTCCGCCGGCGGCGTGGATGGCGTCGACGGCCTCCTCGACCGGCACCCGTGCGCTGGGCACAAACGCGGGTTTCCCGCGCCCGATGTAGCGGTCGAAGGCTTCCTGCACCGTGCGCACGTGCCCGGCATCGCGCAATTCCCGGGCGATGTGCATGCGGCCCACGGCGCCGGCGGTTCGCGCCAGGATCGTGTCGCGCGCGATGGTGAGACCGAGGGACTCCAGCTTTTCGAGGGTGAGGTCGAGCCGTCTGCTGCGTCCTTCAGCAAGCGTGGTGAGAACGTGCTTGAGATGGGCCGATTCGGGCCTTATCCCCAGTCCCACGACGTGCACCTCGAGTCTGTCAAGCGCGGACGTGATCTCCACGCCGTTCAGGAATCCCAGGCCATGGGCAAGGGCGGCGGCCGCGGCTTCACGCAGCCCCGAGACGGCGTCGTGATCCGTCACCGCCAATGCTCCGACGCCCAGTTCCGCCCCCCGTTGCACGACGGTTTCGGGAGTATCCGCTCCATCGGAATAGTGGGTATGAACGTGGAGATCTGCAAACAGACTGTCCGAGGCTCACTCTCCCTTCAGACGGTCCAGCACGCCATTGATGAAGCGCGGCGCCTCGTCATTTCCAAACCGTTTGGCGATCTCGATGGCCTCGTTCATCGCCACCTTTTCCGGGACGTCCGGAGCGTGCCGCAGTTCAAACAGCGCCACCCGGAGGATGTTGCGCTCGATACGGCCCACCCGTTCCGGCGCCCAATTGGCCAGCGCCCCCGTGATTTCGGCGTCCAGAGCGTCGCGGTGCTGCATGATGCCCTCGATCAGCTGGAGCGCGTAGGCCCGGGCATCCTCGCTGACCGCCGCGCAATCGTCCGGAACCCAGGCCATCGAGGCCCAGAAATCATCCAGGGCCGATTCCCAGTCGTATTCGGTGAAATCGAGACCGTAGAGGAACTGCACCGCACATTCGCGTCCCGAACGGCGGCTCTTCCGATTGAAGGACTTCACAGTTGCTCCAGCAGGTTGACCATCTCGATGGCGGTGCATGCGGCGTCAAACCCCTTGTTGCCGGACTTGGTGCCGGCGCGTTCCACGGCCTGTTCGATGGTGTCGGTTGTCAGCACGCCGAACGCCACAGGCACCTGGGTATCGAGCGTGACGTGGGCCACCCCCTTCGACACCTCGGCGGCGACGTAGTCGAAATGGGGCGTGCTGCCGCGGATCACGGCGCCCAGGGCAATCACTGCATCGTAATTTCCCGACAAGGCCATCTTGCGGGCGACCATTGGAATCTCGAACGAGCCCGGCGTCCAGGCCACCGTGATTTCCCCGTCCTGCACCCCGTGGCGCTGCAGCGCGTCCAGCGCGCCCGCGAGCAGCTTCCCCGAGATGAACTCGTTGAAGCGCGACACGATGATTCCGTACTTCTTACCCGAGGATACGAGCTTGCCTTCGATGATCTTCGGCATCAAACCACTCCTTTCACGACAGCAAATGGCCGAGCTTGTCTCTCTTTGTCTGGAGATACCGCGCGTTGATTTCGTTCGGGGGAATCTGGATGGGCACCAGATTCACCACTTCAAGACCATAGCCTTCGAGCCCCGCCCGCTTGACCGGATTGTTGGTCAGCAGGCGCATGCGGCGCACGCCCAGGTCGGTCAGGATCTGCGCGCCGATCCCGTATTCGCGCGGGTCGGGCGCGAACCCCAGATGCACATTGGCTTCCACGGTGTCCATGCCGTTGTCCTGAAGCTCATACGCGCGAATCTTGTTCATGAGGCCAATCCCGCGGCCTTCCTGGCGCATGTACACCACGACGCCGCGGCCTTCCTGTTCGATCATGCGCATGGCCTCATGCAGCTGCGCGCCGCAATCGCAGCGCATCGAGCCGAATACGTCTCCCGTCAGGCACTCGGAATGCACCCGCACGAGCACCGGTCCTTCGACGGTCACGTCGCCCTTGACGAGGGCCACGTGCTCGCGCTCATCCACGTCGTTATCGTAGGCTATCAGGTCGAACACTCCGTACTCGGTGTGAAGCCGCGTCTGGGCCACCCGGTGCACAAGCTGTTCATTGCGACGGCGCCATTGAATGATGCTTTCCACCGAGCACATCTTGAGACCGAATTGCCGGGCAATCTCGGCGAGTTGCGGAACCCGCGCCATCGTGCCGTCCGCGTTGATGACCTCGCAAATGACCGCCGCCGGAGTCATCCCCGCGATACGGGTGAGGTCGACGGACCCCTCGGTCTGCCCGGCCCGCACCAGGACGCCGCCCGTGCGGGCGCGCAGCGGAAAGATGTGCCCGGGCTGCACCAGGTCGCCCGCCTGAGTCTTCGGGTCGATGGCCACCTGCACGGTCCTCGCGCGATCGTAGGCGCTGATGCCCGTGCTGATGCCTTCCGCGGCCTCGATGGACACGTGAAACGCCGTGCCGAAGCGCGAGCGGTTCTGGGTGGTCATGGGGGGAATCCCCAGTTTATCCAGCCGCTGCCCGGTCATCGAGAGGCATACCAGGCCTCGCCCGTGCGTGATCATGAAGTTGATGGCCTCGGGGGTCACCTTCTCGGCCGCGACCACAAAGTCACCCTCGTTTTCGCGGTCCTCGTCATCCACCAGGATGATGATCTTGCCGGCCCGGAGGTCGTCAAGTATTTCAGGGATCGATGCAAACATGGGATACTCCTGCCGGCCTCACGCAAATCCATGGCGCGCAAGAAAATCCTGCGTCAGCCCACTGCCGCCGGCCTTCACATAATGGTAAATATGCTTGCCGATAACATCGGCTTCGAGATTCACGGGGTCGCCCGGCCGTTTTGCGCCCAGGATCGTTCGACTGACCGTTTCCGGGATGATCGCCACCCCGAACGTGTCTCCCGCGGGTTCCACGACGGTCAGACTGATGCCGTCTACCGCGATCGACCCCTTGGGCACGAGATAGCGCGCCACGTCGTCCGGCGCGCGGAACCGCCACAGCGAGAATTCGCCCTGATTGCTCACCGAATACACCCGGCCGACGCCGTCCACGTGCCCCTGCACGAAATGGCCCCCGAACCGGTCGCCCATGGCCAGAGCACGCTCGAGGTTGACCGCGTCGCCCGGGCGCGCCGCGCTCAGCGTCGTCCGCTCGGCGGTCTCCGGCGAGATCTGGGCCGTAAATCCGCGCTCGTTGAATGCCGTCACCGTTAAACAGGCGCCGTTCACCGCGATGCTGTCGCCGACATGCATCCCTTCGAGGACCACCTCCGCCAGGATCGACAACTCGGCGCCCGATTTCCTGGAAATGGCGCCGACTTCCTCGACAATTCCCGTGAACATTGAATTACCCTGCTTTTACGTAAGCTTCAATGAGCAGATCGTCGCCCACGCGCTCGGCGGTCATGCGCTCCAGCAGGACCGCTTCGTCCATGGTGGCCACGCCTTCGCCCTCCACGGCGGTGATCGCGTCCCGGCCGCCGATCACCTTCGGGGCCACGAAAAACATCACTTTGTCGACAATGCCCGCCTCGAACGCGGAGGCATGCGTGGTACCCCCGCCCTCGATCAGCACCGACGTGATCTCGCGTTCGCCCAGCACCGTCATCAGATGCCGCATGTCGAACCCGTCGCCGCCGCGCCGCACGTGCAGCACCTCGTCCGCCCGGTCGCATCCCCGCTCCTCCGGCAGGACCACCCACGTGGGGGCGGGGCTGTCTACCTCAAACACGCGGCGCTTTTCGTCCAGGTAATCGTCGGCGTCCAGAATGATGCGGATGGGGTCGTGCCGTTCACCGCTCTCCAGGCGCGTGGTCAGGCTGGGGTCGTCCAGCATGACCGTCCGGCTGCCCACGAGGATGGCGTCGACCTGGCTGCGGAGTTCGTGCACGCGGCGGCGCGATTCCTCGCAGGTCACCCAGCGGGAATGCCCGGTATGGGTGGCGATCTTGCCGTCCAGGGTCATCGCGGCCTTGCAGATCACGAACGGCATGCCCGTCGTGATGTATTTGATGAATATCTCGTTGAGTTTCCGTGCCTCATCCTCGAGCATACCCACTTCAACGTCGATCCCCGCCCGACGCAGCCGGTAAATGCCTTCGCCCGATACCCTGGGATTGGGATCGCTCATGGCCACCACGACCCGGGCCGGGCGTTTTTCGAGCAGCAGATCCACGCACGGGGGGGTGCGGCCCTGATGGACGCACGGTTCGAGGGTCACGTACAGCGTGGCGTCCGTCACATCGCCGTGCGCCGCCTCGATGGCCAAGACCTCCGCGTGCGGCTCACCCGCCCGCCGGTGGCAGGCCTCACCCAGCACCTTGCTATCGCGGACGATGACGCATCCTACCATCGGATTGGGCGACGTCCGGCCCCGTCCGAGGGCCGCAAGGTCCAGTGCACGCTGCATATACTGCCGGTCGACCGAACTCATCATCCTGCGCCGTTCCTGCACAAAAAAGTCCCGAAGGCTCAACACCTTCGGGACGGTATGGTTCTTGTGAGCCTTACCTTCTCCTATCCGGACTTTACCGTCGGCACCGGAATTCCACCGGATCCTGCGCGTATCGCGCTCGCGGGCTGTCACCGCCGGTCGGGAATTGCACCCTGCCCCGAAGGCAAGTATTCGTGAAATCTATCGCTTAAAGTGTATCAGGCCCGTTGCCCGGTGTCAATTCTTGTCAGACGCGGCACGAATGGCAGGATGACCGTTCGAAAGGCAACGGCCGCGCAGGAACATCAGGCGCGGGCCTCCAGGGGCGTCAGCGGTGCCAGACGGTCCAGGTCAACGGCCCCGGGAGCGTGTCGTGCGGATGATAACGCATCGATGCGCTCTGCGACGCGGGGTCCAGGGTCAGTCCCGGGTCCCCCGCGAGGACGACGCGGTTGCCTTCCGTGCGGGCCACCCGCAGGCACAGGGTTCGGGCATCCGCGGACGTCAGCCGGACGAGCTCCGCCGGAGGCACGTCGCGGTCACACACCATCACGGCTTCGCCCGCGTCGTCCCCGATGGCCTGCACGGTTCCCGTTACCGGCGTTCCCGTTGCATACGTCCATCCTTCGGACGACGCCACGGTGATGAGGTCATCGTCGAGGCGAATGACGTCGTGCACGTCGCCCCGCGATACGGTCAGCTCTTCCGCATTTGCCGTGACTCCCGTAACCCATTCCCCGGTCTTCCAGGGCACGTGCACCGCCAGGAACCGGCTCGTTCCGCCCGCATGGCGGAGCATGAACCCGTCCATCAGATGCGCGTCGAGATTCTGATCGACTTCACCGGCGGGCCGGACGGCCGGCGACTGAAACCGGTACGCGGTGGACGCGTTTTCCGGGAAGAGAAAGGTGGTCAGGCCCGTGTCGCCGTATTGCCAGGTGAGGCGCAGGGGCTTCCCACAGGCGGCCGCCTGGATATTCCGCAGGAAAACGTAGGGATGGTGCCGTTTTCCGCTGGTGTCGGTGCAATGTTCGCCGGTATGCGGCCGGGTTCCTCCCCAATCGGGGACCAGCGATGCCACCGGCTCGTGCAACGCGATGCTCGACTGAAAGGCGCCCGGCTCGTCCGCGCATCCGTGCAGGAAATAGTCGTGCATTGCGCCTCCCGCGACGTCAAAGCAATCCACAACGTAATCGTATCCCTCGCTCACGTGCACCTGGATAAGGCGCCTCCGGTAGACGGAACATTCGGGGTACGCGGGGCGGGCGTCAAGGTCCACAATGCGGACATGGGGATCCGTGTCGTCGAAGAACAACAGATTGCCCGCCATGGCAGGCTGGTCATATTTCAACTGTTGCGACCGCTGATCCACGACCACCAGGTTGTGCGACGCCGAGTTGATGGTCCAGTTGCGGTACCGCGTATGCGTGTAACCGATGTCGGACAGCAGCTCTCTGCCGTGCGCGAACAGCAGGATCGCGCCCGTGTCCATGTGGGTATGGCCGTACGAGGCGTTCCAGTTGATGTGCAGCTGAAATTGGGTTTCTCCCGTGCCCGCCCCCAGGATCGCGTGCCCCATGTGCGGCCAGAGACGCGGGACCGACTCGGTGAGAGGCCGCTTCCGGCTGGATGACCACGTGTCGTTGACCGGCATGCAGCGTCCGTTGGGCAGGACCCCGTGTTCCCCGGCCTGCCGCGCCCGGGCCACCATGGGAATGAGCTCTGCCAGGTCCGCATCGTCGATGCGCGGCTTCGGGTATTCGGGAGGATCGCTGTAGCCGCGCACCGCCCGCACGATTTCATCAAGCGCTCCGACCGTTTGCCAATGGTAGCTGGGGGCGCATTCCCGCCACCAGCCGTCCGCGAAGAACTGCGTGTCGACCAGGGTGCGCGCGCGGTTCACGGCCTCGTGGACCATTTCCGGCGCGCCAATGACGCGTCCGGCAACCACCATGTCGCAATACATTCCCGGCGACATGTTGGTGTAGTCGTCCGGATTGGCCACCACGAATTCATACCCGAGCCGGATCAGATCGCGTTCGATACGCGTCCGAATGTCCGTCCCCAGCAGCTCCTTCATCCGTTCAAAGGCGTCTCCGGCCGCAAGGAGGTCATAGGCCAGGGCCAGCCGTCCGGGAATGTCCCGATAGCCCCACCAATAGGACTTGGCGCCGCGAAACGGGCCGATATCGGAATCATACGGCCACTTCTGGTTGGCGGGCCAGAAGCGCACCGGCTGAAATGGGTAATCGAAGCGGATCGCGTACCCGGGAAACACCTGGGCGTGGCGGCCCACGATGGCGGCTGCGCGGTCTCCGTATTGGTTGTCCCCCGTCAGGGCGTACAGGTTCGCCAGTTTGAGCGCCATTTCGCGGGTCCACTGCCACTGGTCATACCAGGCGCGGGCCTCGAAAAAATACTGGCGGCCCGCCTCGTTCTCGTACCACCGGTACTCGTGAACCGCGCCGCCCGGCGCCGTCAGGACCGTCGTCCGGTTGGGCGCGTACTGCTCGTTGGGGAACACCATTCCGCAGTACCGGCATTTGACCGTGTCGCCCATGCCAAGACGCCATTCCAGCGCGTGTTCCTGCGTGCCGCCATCGCAGTTCGGGCAGCCGCAGTAAAAGATGCCCGACTGCTCCGGGACAAGGTCGTACAACGCCTCGACCGGCAGGGCCATCGCGGGGGCGACGGATTCCTTCAGCGTATCGACTTGAGCGAGCGTGTATTCCGGCGGATAGACCGGATGGTTTACTTCGATCGCGCAGACAAGAACCGAGAACAGAAATGTGCTCATCATCGAAGACCTTTATTCCTGTGGGCTGGATTCGTATGGTAAAGGTCTGAATGCGGCTACTGCAATCACGCCGGACTCGTCCGCGGGGCCTGTCCGGGAAACTGAGGTCATGATGGCAGACGGGCGGGTGCTTCGTTGTCTGGCGGCGTGCTGCGTTTTTATGGTCCTGTGCGCGGCGGCGTTCGCCGCGGATGAGCCCGGGCTCCCCTGGCCCCGGCACGTTATCGACAATACCTCCCGCGGCGCGGATGGCGTACGCCTCGCCGATGTCAACGGCGACGGATGTCAGGATATCGCCACCGGCTGGGAAGAGGGCGGGGTCGTCAGGGTCTATCTCAATCCCGGCCCCGCCGGCGCGAAAATGCCCTGGCCCGCGGTCGAGGTGGGGAGGGTGAGGTCTCCTGAAGACGCCGTGTTCGCCGATGTCGACGGCGACGGCGCTGTGGATGTGGTCAGCGCGTGTGAGGGCAAGGAACGCACGATCTATGTGCACTGGGCGCCCCGAGACCCTTCGAAATACCTCGATGGATCCCAATGGAAGACGGAGGCGATACCCGCGTCAGTGGCGCGCACGCAGTGGATGTTCATCGCGCCGGCGGTGTCGCCCGGTTCTCGTGTGCCCGAGCTGTTCGCGGGCGCGAAGAACGAGGGCGCCTGTATCGGCGTTTTCAGGCCGGCGGATGCTGCGCGCGACCTGGCCGCATGGTCCTGGGAACGCCTTCAAGCGGCGGGCTGGGTCATGTCGCTGGTCTGGGCCGATATGGACAGCGACGGCGCCCCGGATCTGCTGTTCTCTGACCGGAAAGGCGCCAACCGGGGCTGTCACTGGCTGCGCAATCCGGGTGGTTCAGGCGAATGGGCGCTTCTGACCGCGGGCCTGCGTGAACATGAGGTGATGTTTCTCGCAACCGGCGATGTGGACGACGATGGCATGCGCGACATCGTCGTGGCCACGCGCGGCGGTCCCATCATGCGCCTCGAACAGAATCCGTCCGGCGGGTGGGACGAAACGGCCATCCCCATGCCCGAGAATACCGGCACCGGCAAGGGCGTCGGCCTGGGCGACCTGGACGGCGATGGGCTCGCCGATATCGTCTTCACCTGTGAGAATGCGAAGGACAAACGCGGTGTGATGGGCCTCCGGCAACGGGAGGACGGAACCTGGTCTCCCCGCGACATCGGTGGGCTCGACGGCGTCAAGTTCGACCGGGTCGAGCTCCTGGACCTCGACGCGGACGGCGATCTCGATGTGCTGACCTGCGAAGAAACAGCGGGACTCGGCGTGATCTGGTACGAAAATCCTGGATGAAAGACCTGCGGCGCGTATATCTCGTCACACGGTCGCCGCGCGCCACGGGTCGGCGTGCCGAAACGCCTCCAGCATAATCTCCTTCGTGTCGAACGCGACTCCGATGGCGTTGGCATCGCCGTAATCGGAGAGGATGAACCCGCCCTCCGGCGTGGCCCACTGTTCGAGCAGCAAGTGTGCCTCTTCCCGGATCTCCGTCGCGCCCTTGAACGGCAACGTATGCTGAATGTCGCACAGGGACTCGAAACAGATGCGGCCGCGGTAGCGTGCGCCGATTTCCTCGATCCCGAGGGCGCGCGGCTGCTGCAGATTGATGACGTTCAGCCCGATGTCGATGAGGGGTTCGATGATGTCGTTGACCTTGCCGCAGGAATGCATCCAGACGTGCCATCCCTGGGCGTGGCAGGCGTCGAAGATGCGTTTGTACCGCGGTTTGAAGAACGCGGCCCACAGCTCCGGGCTGATGAACAGGTCGCGCTCGGTGCCCCAGTCGTCCGTGAACCCGAATCCCTGAATCCTGTTGCCGAAACGCTCGTGGATGTTCCGGATGATGCCCAGATCGAAATCGACAATCCGGTCAGCGAGCCAGCCGATCCGTTCCGGGTCGGCATACAAATCCAGGAGCGTGTTCTCGAACCCGCGCAGCGCGTGCATCCGTTCGAACAGCAGCATGAAAATGCCGGTGCAGCGGTAGATCTCTTCTTCCACCTCGAAAAATTGTTCCATGCCCTCGTAGAACGCGGGCGTATCCGGGTCGGGAAAGCGGAACGAGTCGAGCGCGGACCAGTCCTGAAGCGGGTGGCCCTTGACCTGTCCCATGTTCTGTATGTCCGTGCGCTCCCAGCCGCACCCCCATTCGTCGAGCGAGCGCCTCTCGGCGTTGTTGCCGGTTCCAATCTGGTTCCAGGGGACCGACCGCACGTCGGTGATGCCGAGCCAGTCGAAACGGACCGGCAGGCGGTCGGGCCGGTCGAATTCAATGGCGCGCCGGACGACTTCATACGATGACATGGGCATGGGATATTCCTCGACCCGGGTGGCAGTCTTTGGTTCTGGTGAGCCCTATGGTACCATGTTTTTGCCCGGTTCCACAGGGCAGGGTGAGGCCGCTGTCGCCGCGAAAGCTATCCAGGGAGAAGGCCATGCGCCGTCGTGATTTTCTCTTGGCCGCCGGTGGCGCGCTTGCAGGCGCGCCGATGTGGACGAAACGCAGCCATGCCGGCGAAGAACCTCCGCCGAATGTTCTGTGGCTGACGTGCGAGGACATCAACGCGCATCTCGGATGTTTCGGCCAGGCCGGCGCCACCACGCCGAACCTCGACCGCCTGGCCTCCGAAGGCGCGCGCTATATCAACGCCTTCTCAGTCAGCGGGGTCTGCGCGCCAAGCCGCTCCTGCCTGATCACGGGCATGTATCCCAACACCTTGAGCAGCCAGCACATGCGCTGCAAGACGCCGCTCCCGCCGAACGTCACATGCTTTTCCGAATACCTCCGGCAGGCCGGCTATTACTGCACCAACAACGTGAAGACCGACTACCAGTTCGACCCGCCCGCTTCGGCCTGGGACGAATGCAGCAAGGAGGCCCACTGGCGCAACCGCCCCGATACAGCCCAGCCCTTTTTCGCGGTCTTCAACCAGACCATCACCCATGAATCCAGCATCGGAACGCTTTTCGAAAGCGACGACGTCCTGCGCCAGCGTCTGGAACCCCTGGCCCCGCACCAGCCCGAAGCGCTCGACCTGCCGCCCTGCTTTCCCGACACCCCGATCATCCGGCGGCATTGGGCGCACTATTTCGACCTCATCACCATCATGGACAAATGGGCCGGCGGCCTCTTGCAGCAGCTCGAAGAAGACGGCCTCGTGGAAAACACGATTGTCTTCTTCTTCGGAGACAACGGCGCCGGCCTGCCCTGGTGCAAGCGCTGGCTGCACGACCGCGGAATACGCGTGCCCTTGATCATTCGATGGCCGGGCAAGCTGGCGCCCGGCGCCGAGCGCGACGAACTGGTGAGCTTCGTGGATTTTGCGCCGACTGTCCTGTCGGTGGCGGGGGCCAAGGTCCCCGCGCACTTGCAGGGCCGGGCCTTTCTCGGCAACGCCGAGAGTCCCCCGCGCAACTATATCTTCGCGGCGCGCGACCGTATGGATGAGCGGTACGACATTATCCGGGCCATCCGCGACAAACGCTTCAAGTACATCCGCAACTACGAGCCCTACCGGCCCTACGACCAGCATCTGGTCTATCCCGAGAGTTTCCCCGTCATGCAGGAGATCCGGCGCGTTGAAAAGGAGGGCGCCCTGGAAGGAGCGCAGAAACTCTTCTTCGCCGAGGCCAAACCCCTCGAGGAACTCTATGATACACAAGCGGATCCGCACGAAATCCAGAATATCGCCGGCCAGCCGGAGCTCGCGCACGAGCTGAGCCGTCTGCGCGAGGCGCTGGACGTGTTCCTCGATGAATCCGCCGACACGGGGTTCATCCCCGAGATCGACTTGCAGGCCTGGCTGGCCAGCGCCTGGCCCGGTCCCCCGGAAACCCTACCCGTGTATGAATTTGCCGCAGATGCGGAGATCTTCGGGAAACCCGTGAAAGATCACGTGGACCTCCTGAACGGCACGGTCCGTCTGCGCCGGCTGCGGGCCATTAAGACCCTCGGACTCGTCCCCGAGGCGCTGCCGCTGCTCCGGACGGCTCTGGAAGACTACGATCCGGCCGTGGCCTTTTGGGCCGCGGTCTCTCTCGGACACCTCCGAGATGGCTCGCCCGAAACCCGGTCGGCGTTGCTTAAGACATTGGAAAGAGAAGAGTTAAGTGCAAAACTGGGCGCGGCGCGGGCGCTGGTCTTGCTCGGGCACACCGACCAGGCGATGCCCGTGCTGCTCCAGACACTTGCCCACGAGAACGAATACGCCCGGCTGTCGGCGGTCGAAACCCTCGAAATCGCCGGATTGGAGCACCCCGGCGTCCGGGAGGCCCTCGAAGGGGTCATGAACGAGAAAGAGACCTATCCCCGCCGCATTGCCGCAACCGTGCTGGGGGTCAAGATACGGTGACGTTCCCCACGCCGCAGGACCGCGCCAAAACGGCTTGTGATGGAGTATTGCTTTTTTTGGGGTTCTCGGCTACACTATCGTCCGTGCAATGGTGCACATGAACTGGAGTTAGTGAGCTTCCGCCTCCGTTTTGGACCTGATCCTGCGCGTGATTTCCGAAAAGATGTCATGCTCGCTCCGGACTGGTTGCCGACCGGGTTGAGGGCCACCCTCCACAAGACCGCTCTGGAAAGGAAAGAGTAATGAACATCTACGTAGGAAATCTGTCGTACGACACAGACAACAATTCACTGCGTGCGCTTTTTGAGACGCACGGTGCAGTGGATGACGCGCGGGTCATCGAAGACCGGCAGACGGGCCGCTCGCGCGGGTTCGGTTTCGTTGAGATGCCGAACAGCTCCGAAGCGCAGGCCGCCATCGACGCCCTCAACGGGCACGAGATTCAGGGGCGCACCCTGACCGTCAATCAGGCGCGTGAACGCGAAGCGCGTCGTCCGCGTGGCGGCGGCGGCGGTTACGGTTCCCGCTACTAGTCCTTACGGCAACAAGCAAAGGCGGTGCATTCCCGTTAAGCGCGGGGTTGTGCCGCCTTTCCTTTTTTGCCCTGACCCGGAGGGCATGTGCCGCCCCTCTGTCCCCGCCGCGGGTTTGTTCCCCGCGGCGCAACACCGCGCGTGCACGGCCTCGGGCCCGCGAAGGCAGCCTTCGTCTCAATGCTCCACGACGAGCACGCGGCCGACACGCATCTCTCCTCCGTTGTGCAGGCCCCAGACGAGCCGGTAGTCGCCCTGCGGGCCGGTACGGAAGGAGTAGACCCGGCGCACCGGGGACGCGGTATGGCGCTGGGTCCACCGGAAGAACGCGCACCGAGCGTCCGGCGCCGATTCAGCACGTTCCACGGCGAGATACGAATAGTCTCCCTGCCACAGCTGCGGCCGTGCGGCGCAGTCGAACGAGACCGTGTATACCGTGCCGGGTTTCAACGGAAATTGTTCCGGGTTTGTAGCGAGACAGGACTGCCAGTCGTCGGGCAGCGTGACGTCATCGCGTTCGCGGTGCGCGGCGATCCAGTGAGGCTGTTCGAACCGGGCATTCCCGTGCAACTGTGCCGCCGCGGTCCTTACGTCCAGTAGCCGCACGTTCTTGTTGCGCAACGGCACCGCGCGCACCTCCGATACGTCGAGGGCCCCGCCGCCCACGGCTTCCCACTCCAGGTCGTACGCTGCGGCGGATTCCGTATGGACAAAGACGGTCCGGGTGGCGGAGGGCTGTCCGGCCTTGTCATACCATCGCACCTCATCCAGACGGGCGTCGTCGGTTCCCCGGGCATAGAACCGGAAATACCCGGGATCCTGTTCATTCAAATCCTTCACCGGATCTTTCGCAACGGCATACCGGAACGTGATTTCGTAACTTATCCCGCCCGGAAGCGGATCGAGCGTGATCCACCGGCCTGCCGGATCCTGCCGGACGGCCACTGCGCCGGGGGCGTTCTTCCGCGGCGCCGGAGCGCCGTTGCCGATACGGAGCGTGCCCAGAAGATACCGCTTCTCAGCGTCGCCGCCTTCCATGGCCAGGGCGAGGGCCGGGGCGCCGTCAGGCCTGGCCATCGCAAGCCGGACCTCGTAGTCGCCTTCGGGCAGATCGGGCGGCAGGGTAAACGCCGACCGATGCCGGTAGGTCTCGCCCGCGGCGAAGTGCCGCTGGTCGAACGCTTCGTCGAGGCCGCGCCAGGCCACCGCGTCGTCCCGTATCAGGTAGACCGCGACGGGGAACTGCTCGTAACACCGGCCCGCGGCACGGTTTTCCCACTGCTGTTCGAGCCACAGTTCGCCGCCGGGGACGACGGTCTCGGGAAAAACGGCCTCGACCAGCACAAAGCGATAGCCCATGAGTTTGTGGTATGCGAGCACCAGATCGCGGTTGTCGTTGTAGAACTCGGTCGCTCCCAGAAACGAACCCCATCCCAGAGGCGTAACATAATTCGGGTGATGGCTGATGACCTCGTCCAGGGCGTTTTGCACGTGGTCATCGCCTTCCCGGGTCGTCGGAAAGCCCGTTATGCCGGGTCCCCGGTAGGCATCCGGTCCTCCAAACAGTTCCATGAACAGCGGCTTGCGGTACTGGTGAAAAAAGGCGGCGATCAGCCGGCCGTCGTATTCCTGTTTAACCGCCCCGCCGCAGCCGTGCCGCGACACCGTCACGTGATCGAACGGAAGCGCGTAGTCAAAGACGCTGCGGTGCAGATAGTCGTGGTATGAGGGGGGAAACGCTTCGTAGATGGAGGTGCCGCGCGGAAGCACGGACTCGCCCACGTTGGCGGGCGTGCGCCATTCATAACTTACCGATAGATTCAGGTACTTGCGCCCCCCGAACGCCTCGCGCCACTGGTCGACGATGCCGCGCAGTGCATCCACCCGCGCATCCACCGTCTCGTAGTTAAAGCCCGAGTGCCACTCGCCAAACTCGCCGTATCCCTGCAGGTTGATGGTCTCGATCCGGGGATCGTCGCCGAACTTCCGCGCGAATGCCGCCAGGAACATCCGCAGACGTTCCCGGTAGACCACGTGCCGGTAGTCGGGAAACGACAGATGTCCCCGCTCGCATTTCGGGACGCCCATGTCGAACAGCCACCGCGGACAGCCCGGGAAGACACCGAAATCCTCCGTAGAGAAACGCAGGTGAATCGTCTTGCCCTGGCCCGCCCAGTAGCCGATGGCCTCGTCCATGAGCGCCCAGTCGAACTCTCCAGGCCGGGGCTCCACGAAGGCCCACGTCGACAGCACCGCGACGTTCTGGTACCACTCGTAGGCTGTGCCGTCGGCGACCCTGGGCACGGACCGCCCCGCGTCGATCTCCCCGGGCACGGCATGGTCGATGAAGACCCAGCCCTTATACGGATTATGCAGCGGTTCGTCCGTCTCGACGGGATGGAATACCGCCCCCAACAGGGTTGCCGCGAAGAGCGCCCACACCGTCAAAGTACCCTCCCGGGCTTACTGAACGGCATCCAGCAGCCTGCGCCCGTTTTCGTAAAACACCGCGTCCACGAAGTCGCTCCCCAGTCCGCACCGCTCCACCGCTTTGCGAATCCCCCGCAGCTCTTCGTAGAGAAACGAGGTAAACACCAGTTTCCCGTGGTCGTCCGAGATCGACAGCGGCCACGGCACGGGCGTGACGTAGGTGTACTGGTTGTTGATCTCGACTGATTTGCCCGGCGCGACGGCGATGGGGAGGTCTGTGGCATACAGGATCCGTTCCCGGGGCGCTACCCGAAACACGTATTCGAGCACTTCCGGATTGCTCACCATGGCCAGGTCGTAGTACAGATTGGGAAGATCAATCAGGGTGTCGAGGGTTCCCCGTACGTTCTTCAGAAAATACGCGCGTCCCACGTGGGCCAGCACGATGCGCGCCTTCGGGTAGGCCCGGCACAGGTCCACGAGCTGTTGCTGATTGAGCGGGTCGGCCAGGCGGTCCTTGCGGGGAATGTGCAGCATGACCAGGAGACCCCGCGCGTCCACGAGTTCCATGGCCCAGTCCGGGAGCATCTCCGGAATCTGAACCTCGTTGAGGTCCGGCTTGCGCACGTAGTTCAGGTACGGTTTGAGCCCGAGAAAACGGCCCGAAGCCAGATCCGCCTCCAGCGAGTCCGGCCTGTCCATGACGGGGTCAAACAGGCGCAGCGGAAAAAATCGCCTCTTGTCGCACACGTCCCCCACGTACGCGTTGTTGACCTGGAGGTCGTATTCCACGTGGGGAAGACCGAACACCACCGCCCTGACGTCGCGCTTCGGATACAGCTCGTGCAGGTCCTGTGAGAGCGCATCGAGGTCATAGGAGCGGATCGGATGCCCGGCGCATGAGTAGGCCTCGCAGTCCGGGGGGATGGTGGCCCCGTTGAACAGATGCACATGGAAATCGAGCACCTTAGCCGGAATGAAATCTTCGAGTTCCTCTTCCCAGATGCGGAGGTTTCGTTCGTGTTTGGTCGTTTCGCGCCACATAGCCAGCCTTTCGTAGAACGCGCGGCCCGCGCCGCGGGGGTTGTTGCGGTCACAGGGTGGTGACGTCGAGTCCTGCAATCGAACCGAACGCGACGATCTCGCTGGCGCAATCGCCCATCACCAGCGCGCTGTGATGGGTGCCGCCATGGACCGAGTACTCCTCCAGAAAGAGCTCGACCGGCAGCTCGGGGCGGATCCACCCGCGCACGGCGTTCTTCATCTCCGCGACCGTCGTGTCGTCCAGCACCTGGACCGGGGCGACAAGCAGCCCGAAGGTGTCGGCAGGGCCTGGAGCCAGGTTCACCAGCACCGCCGGCCCCGGCCGCATCGCGCAGGTGATGATGGCCGGGTTTTGCGCCGGCGTGTACGGGAACTCCTTCTCGATCAGCCGCGGAACATCCCCGGCCACTTCCGGGTTCACCTCGCCCATGTGCGACAGAAACAGCGCATCGCCTTCCCAGTCAGGACAGAAGATCTCAGTGAACGTCGTCTTGCCGAAGGCCTTGTTCAGCGCCCCCATCAACGACGCGGTCAGGACGTCGCCCTCGCCGGCGTATCCGTATCCGCGGGCCATCGCCTTCGAAATCTCCAGGAAGGGGACGGTATCCATCGGACCGTCAGCCGACTGAAATTCCAGGAAATTCATGCTGAACGCCGTGTAGTTGCCGTCCGCCAGACATTTGCGCAAGGCCAGTCCGGACCGTACCGACCTGCGGTGCACGTCCTCGGGGGCTTCGACGGAATAGCGCTTGTGGTCCGCCGCCGTTTCTTCCCGGACGTCCTCGTCCGTGATGAAGGCCGCCTCCGCAACGAGTGCGTCGACGCCGATCTGCGCGGTCTGGATGCCCAGCACCCGTTCGATGATGGCGTCCGGGGGCGCAAAATCGCCCATGCCTTCGAACGCGGAGCCGATGCGCAGCGCGCGCGTTGTGCGGAAATGCCTCGCGGCCAGCGCCGACCGCGCGATGCCCGCCGCGCGGTCCAGCACGTCCGGACTGGCGAAATGGCCCGCCACGATCTCAAAATGTTTGCCTTTTCTGCGCAGCACCGACGCCAGATCCTGCACCCCGTGGATGCCGTGATTGAACATGATCCGCTCCGGCGATACGCCCTGCCCAAACGACGCATCCATCGTGGTATCGAGCAGGAGCAGGGGGAGCGTGCTCGCGGCGAGAATGCCGGCCGATTCCAGGGACGGTGAATACGCCAGATGGAGCGTCACGATCAGGTCGACCCGCTCTTCTTCGAACCGTTTGACCTCGCGGGCGAATTCCTCGTTCACGCGGCAGATCTCGCCGCGCGACACCGACACGCCACGCTCCTCCAGCCCCCGTGCAATCGCGTCCATGAACGGACCGAAGGGCTCCCGCAGCGCGGGGTTCACATCGTCGTAGAGTTTTAGATACAGGGGCAGAAGCCCGGCTTTCGGCTGTTGCATCACCGTTGCCTCCATGTCAATAAAGGTTGAAACGCTGCCTGACTTGCGCATAGTGATTCTCGGCGTCCTCTACGGCGCGGCACAGAGACGCGCCGGGCCGCCGCACCGTATCGGCCGGGGCGCGGGCGATGGCCGGCGCCAGGGCATACACCGCGCCGCGCGCCACGGCCCAATCCTCCTCACGCTGCCGTTGAACCCACCCCCCCGGAAACAGCGCCGCAATGAGACGGCAGAAACAGCCGGCCTTGCTCGCGCCGCCACCGACCACGATACAATCCGCCAGTCCTCCGGACAGGGCGCGCCGCAGGGCGTCCGCCAGCTCAAAGACCATCCCTGCGGCCACGGCGCGCACCAGGTCGCCCGTGTCCGTGGCGGCGTTGATGCCCCAGAAGGTCCCTGCCCCGTAGGCTTCCGGGAAGAGCGGGTTGCGCTGGGCGAGATGGGGCACGGCCACGAGTCCCGGCGGAGGGGCGAGCCGGGTGCGGAAAACGGCCTCGGCTTTCCGAATCGCGTTCGGGAGGTCCGGATCCAGGAGTGTCGTGAGGGCCCAGTCCCACGCGGTGTTGCCCGTGCGCAGGGGAAGGACCACCAGCTGGCCTTCGCCCGTCACCGGGCCCAGCGCCAGCTGCGCCGGCGAGTCGAGCGCCCGGCTGTCCGGGCGGGCATAGTTGCATACCCACGCCGTGCCCAGCGAACAATGCGCCGGCCGGCTCGATACCCCCACCGCGGAAAGATACCCCGCCTCTTGGTCGATGTACGGGCCCGCCACCGGAATCCCTGACGGCAACTGGAGCCGCCGGGCCGTCTCCGTGCACAGCGGCGCGGTTTCATGGCCCTGGCGCAGGCGTGCGACGAGCGGCAGCGCCAGGCCAATCAGGGCGAATGCCGCGGGGTCGAGGCGTTTGGCCGCGGCGTTGTAAGCCCCCGTCTGGATGGCATTCCCGGGATCCTGCCGCCAGAGGCCCGTCAGGCGGTGAAACATCCATTCGCCCGCGCCAATGTGGATGTTGGCATCGCAGAAGAGCTGCGGTGCTCTGTCCCGCAACCAGGCCAGCCGGGCGAGACCGTGCGGGACGCCGTCGCGCAGGGTGAATTCCCGCCAGAATTCCGGCGTGGTGCGTTCCGCAATCGAGGCCGCATGCCCGTGGGCCCGGGCGTCGTTCCACAGCACCATGGGGGTGAGCGGCGCGCCCGTGCCGCGGTCGGCAATGATGCTGCTGCCGCCCTGGGCCGCCACCCCAATACCCGACACAGCCGCCCAGTGCCGGCCCAGGTGTTCCCGAAGCGCGGCCAGGACCCCTTGGAATGCCCGGTCCAGAGCCCGCACCGTCTGTTCGCGCCCGCCGTCCGCCAGGAGCCTCACGGGAAGGCGGTGCGCGGCCCGCGCCGCCAAGGCGCCCGAATCCGCATCAAATGCGCAGGCTTTGAGCACGGTCGTGCCCACATCGATTCCAATGAGGACGCGGCCCTGCGCACTGCGGCGCTTACGTGTGCTCGGCATACGATATGTCCTTGACGGCGTCTTCCAGCCAGGCGCGCGTGCTGGCGGGCACCGCGGCCCCCGTGATCACGCGATCGATGTCACTCCACGAGGCGAATCGGACAAAGGCCGGTTTCTCGAATTTCGTATGGTCCGCGACCAGCACGGTCTCACGCGCGCCCGCGAGCATGGCCTGTGACACCCGGGCCACCCCGGCGTCCGTCGTGAACACGCCGTCGCGGTCCGCACCGTCGGCGCCGATGCAGGCGATGTCCACCCGAAACCGTTTCATGTTCTCTTCGGTCAGCCAGCCGGACAAATCGGGGTTCCCCGTGCGCACGGCGCCGCCGGCAAGAACCAGCGCGATGTTTGGGCGGCCGTAGAGCGCCGAGGCAATCGCAAGCGATGAGGTGAGCACCGTCAGATCGGGAATGCCTGCGATGGCCCGCGCCACCTCCAGCGTCGTGGTGCCGGTGTCCAGGGTCAGGGTCATGCCGCTTCTAACGAGACGCGCCGTTTCGCGCGCAATGGCCTGTTTCTCCACCGCATTGCGGTCGGCTTTCTCCTTGAACGAAAACTCGATGATGCCGGCCCGGGACAGCATGGCCCCGCCATGCGTCCGCGCGAGTTCGCCCTGACCTTCGAGTTCGGCCAGATCGCGCCGGATCGTCATGACGCTCACGCCGAAGCGGGTCGCGAGCTGCTGGACCGTGGCTTCCCCCGTGGCGGCCAGCGTCTCAAGAATTCTCGCGTGCCGGCTTTTCACCTCAGATCAAGCGTCCTTCCTGGTCAACGCCCGCAGGGCCTGCTCCATGCGCCCGACGACAAAATCGATCACGTCAGTCCCCGCAATAAGCGGAAGCTTGGTCAGGGCGCACGGCGGGCATCCTTTCTTGTAAGTCTGCACGCTGATATCCAGACCGCCGGCGTTGAGATGTTTCGCGAACCGTTTCGCGGCCTCGACATCGTCGAAAAACACCCCTGCCAGGTGCCGGCGCCCCTCGATGGCCGTGAGTAGGTCGCCGTGCCGGCGGGCGAGTTCGTGCAGGCGCTCCTCGTAATAGGCTCCGGCCTTCTCGATGTTCTCGGCGTTGGCTTCCACCCACCGCATGGTGATCAGATAGGCGAGGGAGGCCAGTTCCTCCTGGCCGTTCGTGACCAGCGCCCCGAACTGCGGCAGCGAATCCAGGGCCGCGCTGAACAGCACCCGCGACGCCGGGTATTCACCGCCGGGAAACCCCTTGCCAACCACCACAAAACTCGGTTTCAGGCCATATTCACGGAAAAGATACAGCTCCGGGCTCCACACGCACGATTGAATCTCGTCGCAGACCACCGGCACATCGTGCTTACGGCACAACGCGTAGGCTCGCCGAATGAACCCGCTGGAAAGCCGCACCGCCGCATAGTTCATCAGGATCAGTTCATGGAAGAACCCGGCAATCTTGAATGGATGCGTGTCCCATCGCGCGAATGCGTTCTCCAGGTCGTCCAGGTTGTTTGGCCGCACCCCGCGCACCGTGAATGCCCCGCATTGCTCCAGATGCGCCGCCATTTCGGGCCACATGCCGCGCATGGCCTGCGTGAGAAACGTCGTGCCGTGATAGTTCGCCTCGAGGCCTCCTTCATCGTCCCCCATCACCAGGACGACCGGGATGCGCCCGGCATACCGGGGTTCGGGGCCGCCCGCTTCGCTGCGGTAAAACCGCGCGAGGAGCATCTTCAAGGCGGCTTCCGCGGCCAGGCTGCCCGTCTCGAGGTTCAATACGCGGTTCAGGACGTTCATGGACCTTGAGTGCAGGGTTCGCGCCAGCATGCGGCCGTCGCCCGGGACGAGTCCGGCGGCCGTGCGGATCATCTCTTCTTCGAGGATGCGCGTGATGTGTCCCCGCGTATTGTTGTGGGTGGCATTGGGAATGCCCAGCGCCTGGGCATGGCGGATCAGCGCATAGCCCGGAAACGCGTGGCCGAGAGGCGCGTGGTAGTGTTCGCTCTTGGACGTCAGATACAGGCGGCCGTCTTCGCCTATCCGGTAATATCCCAGGGCGCTGAGCGGGGCCTGTTCCGGGTGCGAATGGCCCGCGAATTCGGCGCTCGTGGCCCCTGCGGAAGTCCGGCCCGTCGGACGGACGCAGACCGTCCCAACCTGGGCCAGGCGAGACGACAATGCCCGCTGAAGGTCCATCGGAAAAAACGCCACCTTGCGCGTCGCAAGCCGGCGCAAGTCGCCTGACGGGGTTCCGCCCAGAAACGAGGCCGCACCGCATACCGCCTCAATGTAGTCTTTACCGGCAAGGTCCTGCAGACTCAGGCGCGGCGATTCGAAGCGCAGGGGAGTCTTCGTGGGCACGGACAGCTTCCTTCCTGGGGCGCCGGACACCGGGGTCCGGGAATGTTCGATTTTGCGCGAAATTGTTCCTTATGGTAGTG
>JAAYAQ010000631.1 GCA_012719295.1 Candidatus Hydrogenedentota bacterium
CTGAAACCAACGAAGGAGACCTTGCGATGACGACTGCGATCAATCCCGAAGCCACTCTCGGCCAACTGGTCACGGAAAACCCCGCCCTGTCCCGGGTGTTTGAAACACTCGGGCTCGACTACTGCTGCGGCGGCGGGAAAACCCTGGCGGAAGCGTGCCACGCCCATGGGCTCGACCCCGATGCGGTTCGCGATGAAATCGCCCGCGTCGAAGCGTCTTCCAGCGAATCCCAGCCCAACCCCGCCGATATGAGTCTGACCGAACTGGCCGATCACATCGAGCAGACCCACCATGCCTACCTCCGGGAAGTGCTGCCGGCACTGCAGACCATGTCCGCCAAAGTCGCCAGCGCCCACGCCGAGAAGGACCCGCGCCTGGTCGAGGTCGACCGGGTGGTGCGGGAACTGGCGCACGAGCTCGAGAGCCACACCATGAAAGAAGAGCGGATTCTGTTTCCGGCGATACGCCGCCTCGACGCGGGCCAGCCGCTCCAGGGATTCACCTGCGGCGCCCTGGCGAACCCCATCAGCGTCATGGAAATGGAACACGACGAGGCCGGCCAGGCCCTCGAACGCCTGCGTACCCTGACCGACGGCTACGCAATTCCGGACTGGGCCTGCAACACCTGCCGGGGTTTGTTGACCGAACTCGAACGCCTCGAGAAAGACCTGCACCTGCACATTCACAAGGAAAACAACATCCTCTTTCCGAGGACGCTTGAACGGGAATCCGCCGGGACCAATTGACTCTGGCGCATCAGGTTCCGCGGGACCGGGCCAGTACCTGGACGGACCGGGCGGAAGCAAGGAGATGGAATTATGTGGAGTAGGGGCCACGCCGCGGAAGACTGGCCGGCAACATTGTATGGCACGGAGGATTTTGCGGAGCTCCTGCCATACCTCGAGACGCTCTACGGCGTCGCGTTGCGTTTCACGGGAGACAAACGCGACGCCGTGGCGCTCGCCGAGAAGGCGCTGGTAATGGCGGTCGTCCGGATGCACACCAGCGTAACGCCGCCGCCGCCCAAGATGGCCCTGCTGGGCGCCCTGCGCGAAGCCTATCTGCAATCGCTCGAGACGGCGAGCAGCAGCCCGGCCGGAGCGTAAGCGCGTCTCAGCGGTTCTGGAGCTTTTTCGCGGTGGCGATGGAACCGATGTGGAGATCGGTGCCGAGACGGTACTCGTGGATCAGGCTGCGTTTGCCCGTCACGCGTTCGCGCCGCGTCTCCCAGCGGCGCAAACGGCCCCGGAGCATCTCGACGATCTCCGGCTCCTGCTCCGCCAGGTTGCGGCTCTCTTCCGGATCCTCCACGAGATTGTACAGTTCCACCGGCGGTTTCCCGTGGAAATCCGGTTCGAGCGCTTCCCAGTACTTCCAGAGCGGCGTTCGCCACCCGTGTTTGCGCATCCATGTGCACTCGCTGATGTAAAACTCCGACCGGTGCGACCCGGCTGTATCCGTGAAGAACGGCCGGTTCGATTTGCCGTCGAACCGCACCCCGCGCGCCACCCGTTTCAGCCCGCAGACATCGAGCACGGTTGGAACCAGGTCTTCATGGAGCGTGAAGGCCCTGGCCCGCACGCCGCCAGGCACCCGGCCGGGCCAATGGAAAATCAGCGGGACCATCAGCGTCGGCTCATACAGCCCGTGGTGATCAAAGTAGATCCCGTGGTCGTATAATGTCTCTCCGTGATCGCCCGTGATCACGATCAGCGTGTCCTCAAGCACGCCAAGCTCCTCCAGGCGCGTGACAATCCGTTGAATGCACGCGTCCATGTAGGCGAGCTCCCCGTCATACTGCGCGATCACGTAGTCTTTGTCCGTAATTCCCGGCGGCATCCAGGACCGGAGGAAGTCCGCGAACGGTTTGAACGCGAACACGGGTTTCATGCTCGTGTTGCCTTTTGCACACGGGTTCTTTGAATAGAACATCGTGTCGTAGGGCGCGGGGGGGAGGTAGGGCGCGTGGGGATCCATGTGCCGCAGAAACAGCAGGAAAGGCTTCGGCGAGCGCGCCAGACGCTCCAGCTCCGGCAGTGTCACCGCATTCAGGTTTTCGGCTTTCCGGGCCGGCCGGTCTTCCCACGATACCCAGCCCTCGAAGTTCAGATACGTGTCGAAACCGCGGTAGAACTCGCCGCCAAACCCCACGCACGTCGTGGCGTATCCGGCCGAGCGCAAGAGCGCCGGAAGCAGCGGCAGCTCCCCCGGAATCGGGCCTTTCGGCCTGAGCGACGGCTGCTGCGTCCGGATAACGTCGCACCCCGTCAGGAGCGAGGAATACGCCGGCGTCGTGGGGATGTACGCGCTGAACGCGTTTTCAAAAAGCGTGCCGCCCGCCGCCAGGCGGTCCAGGAACGGCGTGGTCAGCCGCCCGTACCCATAACAGCTCATGTGGTCGCGGCGGATGCTGTCGATGGCGAACATGACGATGTTCGGATGCTTCGCTGGCACGCGCTTTCCTCCTGTTCCGGCTCCGCGGTTCACCTCAGGCCCGACATGGCATTCAGCATAGCGATGGTCCCGACGAGCATGGCCGCCGCGAGCGCTCCGCTCACCAGGACCGACCAGACAATCAGGCCGCGTTTCCCAAAGACCCGGGCCGACGTGAACAGGCCCACCGTGTCCGCCAGCGCGAGCAGCGGCACCACCAGGTACCAGTACCGGACAATCAGGGAAGACCACCGGATCATCCCCTGGACCAGCGGCGGCAGCGTGCGCCCGGTATGCCCGGCCTGAACGGCGAATTCCGGAATCATGCGCACCATAAACACGACAAACGCGGTCAGGAATACCGCATGCAGAGCCGCCGTCGCGACCATCCGTCCCGGTGAAACCGGTTCGCTGACGGGCTGACTGGACATCCAAACCTCCTCGTTTCCCGGCGCGCCATGCGCCCGGCCGCCTATACTACCGAAAAGGCGCCGCCTGCGCCACGACAAACCGCGAACAAGCGACGCGGCTGCTCCGGTGCGAACGTGGGGCGGTATCCCCCGCTTGACGCGGGACCATGGCTCATGTGACGATAGCCGGCGGTACGAAACCTGGGCCGGATACGGGCGGATGCCCATGTGAAAAAGAGGATGCACACCATGAAAATCAACCGGC
>JAAYAQ010000632.1 GCA_012719295.1 Candidatus Hydrogenedentota bacterium
CGGAGCAGGAGCTGCTCCGTCTCCCGGGTTCGTTGAATTATTCTTCTTGGGCCTTGCTCTCGAGCTCTTCGATGCGCTTCCTGATACCCTCAAGCGCCTCTTCAAAGTAGTTCGCCTGGTCTTTGAGCATCTCGATTTCGTGTTCTCGGGGTACCGTGGGGGCGCCGGGTCCGGCATACGGCATGCCGCCGAAGGCGGGGTAACCGTACGCGGCGCGCTGCCAGCCCGTCAGTCCGGTGGCGAAAAATCGGTTACGCCAGCCCCGGCCGCCGCCACGGCCGCCGCCCCGGCCCCAGCCGCCACGGCCGGGCACCGAATTCATGTATCCGGGAACGGCATAGCCCGCGCAGAAACCGGCTGCGCGTCCTGTCATCGGGCCCATACCCATCGGGCCCGTTCCATCTCCACCTGGCATGATCATTCTCCTTTTCACAGACCGGCGTACTTGCCTGTCTGCTCGTGCGCTACGTTCGCGTCATTGTCGCTCCGCAGGTCGAACAGACCTGTTGAGCGCAGGGCTGACCCGGCGTATGCGGCGCCTTGTACCCGCATTTCGGACACACGCATTCACCGCCCGGACCCGCGGCGAAAGGGCCGCCCATTCTTCCGCGGCCCTGACCACGACCTTGTCCGCCACCCTGTCCACGGCCCTGTCCGCCGCCTTGGCCACGGCCTCCACGGGGCGGTCCTGATCCATCACCTCTGGGCATAGCCACCTCCTTTCCAACTCGTGCTTCCGGCCATGAGCGCCGGCGTTCTCAACAAGAATTCGCTGACGAGTCCGACTCACGCCTGTCCACGGCGGCCCTGACCGCGGCAGCGCCGTCGCCTGCCGCAGCAGCCGGGCATCAGAAACGGGTTCGGGTTGAGCCGGTTCGCGATGTACGACGCCAGAACGGGCTGCACCTCGCCACACGTGTGGGGAATCACCTTGATGCCTGCATTGGACAGGGCCATCTCAAACGGCCACGAGATCGCGCCGCAGATCAATACGTCGACGCCCATCCCCGCCAGTTCCATCACGCGGCCGTGCAGGTCGCTGCAGAAGAGCCGTACCGTGCGTTGTTCCACGGCCTGGGCGTCAACAACGTCCGCCACCACCAGGGTGGCTGCAACGTCGAACACCGGGGAAATCCGGCCCTGCCATTCTGGAATCGCGACTTTCATTGCCTGGAGAGAATCAAGTTGCGTGCCAACCGCGTGCTTTCCCCGGCAAACCGGCCTATCCCGGCATTTGCACCGGATCGCGGGCACAAAAAAGGCCCATGATCGTGCAAATGAAGTAAATTGCTGCTTCGAGAAGTGGCATTTTGCGCGATTATAGGGTACTCTATCTTACAGGAGGCTCCATGAAACCTACGGATCACGCAGCGCAGCGGGAAGCCGCCATCCTGAATTCCGTTAACGAGGGCGTTTTTACGGTCGATCAGGAATGGCGGATCACGTGTTTCAACCGTGCGGCCGAACGCATCACCGGCGTTTCGCGAGAGCAGGCTGTCGGCAGCCGGTGCTGTGATGTCTTTCGCGCCAGCATCTGCGAGACGGACTGCGCGTTGCGCAAGACGATGTCCGAGGGCCATCCGGTGGTGAACGCGACCGCGCACATCGTGAATCACGAGGGGCAGCGCATCCCCATTCGCCTCTCGACGGCCTTGCTGCGCGACGACATGGGCGCGGTGATCGGGGGGGTGGAGACCTTCCAGGATTTGACCCAGATCGAGCAGTTGCAGAAAGAGCTGGAAAGCCGTTACACGTTTGAGGACATTGTGGGGCGGAGTGCCGCGATGCTGCGGCTGTTTGACGTGGTGCCGCAGATTTCCGCGAGCACGAGCACGGTGCTCATCGAGGGCGCCAGCGGGACCGGGAAAGAGCTGTTCGCGCGCGCCATCCACAACCTCTCGCCCCGGCGCAGGAAACCGTTTGTGGCCGTCAACTGCGCCGCGCTGCCGGATACCCTGCTCGAGAGCGAGCTGTTCGGCCACAAGGCCGGCGCGTTTACGGACGCAAAACGCGACAAACCGGGGCGCTTTGCGCTGGCCCACGGAGGGACCATTTTTCTGGATGAGCTCGGCGACATCTCCCCCGCGATGCAGGTGCGGTTGTTGCGGGTGCTTCAGGAACGTCAGGTCGAACCGCTGGGCGGTCTCAAACCGGTTCCGGTCGATGTTCGGGTCATTGCCGCCACGAACAAGGACCTCGCGGAGCTGGTGCGTTCGGGCGTGTTTCGCGACGACCTGTATTACCGGATTCGCGTGGTCTATCTGAAGCTGCCGGAACTGAAGCAGCGGCGGGAAGACATCCCGCTGCTGGTCAACAGCCTCGTTGCCAAGTTCAACCGCTTGCAGGGCAAGGATATCGCGGGGGTGTCGGACAGGGTCATGGCCCGGCTCATGGAATATGACTATCCGGGCAATGTCCGCGAACTGGAGAACATCATCGAACAGGCGTTTGTTTTGTGCCGCGGCGGTCTGATCGAGGGCGAACACATGCCGCCGGAACTGCGCCCTTCCACGGGCGTGGAGCGCGACGAACCCAGGGCCATGAGTCTCGAAGCCATGGAACGGCGCCTGATTCAGGAAGCGCTCGCACGCCACTCGGGAAACCGCAAGAACGCGGCCGCCGAGCTTGGCCTCGACGTGAGCACCTTGTACCGCAAGATTCGCGCTCTGGGCATTGTGGCGCCGGGCAGGGACGGGCGCGGCCAGCGCAGACAGTAGTGCATATTGCATGATTGGGCGCGTCCCGGCATTTTCTAAGCCACCGAACGGCCACAGAGGGCATAGTAATCCCAGTGTTTGAACACGCCGGAGCAGCACGGGGACCTGTTCCAAGCGCCGTCTCCGGCGCGACTACGTGTCCCCGTTCGGATGACCGGCGAGGGCGCCGGCCCCACACCGGATCCGGATACGAGGCCATGCCGAGCTGGAGCCCGGCGATCCCGGGGCGCCCCACAGACGAGGAAAATGGCGCTCCCGGGACCCCGGAACGGGGTCGAATTCGAGTCCCGGGCGCAGCCCAGGGATCATGGGCACCACCACGCCCCTACCCCGAAAGGGGGTTGAACAAGCCCTCCCATTTCGGTGTCGCTGCTGTCTGCCGTCCCTACGGGACTCATGGTTGGAGGGATACGGGGGTTCCCACCACTGAAGTGGTGGGCAGTTTTCTTTCGTCCCTACGGGACTCAAAGTGGACACGGCGCCAATCCCGTTTACTTTTGTCCCTGAACGGGCCTGAATCCGGGCGCGCCCGATCCACGCGTCTCACCCGCGGTCCTTCACAAAGAGCAGTCTCGAGGCAGCCTCGCTGGTGTGAATCCGGGTTATCGTGCTGTTATGGCACGCGCCTTGCTCCCTTGAAAATCATGGAGGAACTACCATGAGAATTGCAGTCACAGCGCAGGGCAGCGATATGAACGCCCCGGTCGATCCGCGCTTCGGCCGGGCGAAGTGCTTTATTGTCGTAAACACGGAGGCGGAGGGGTTCGAGGCCGTGGACAACAGCATGAACCTCAATGCGTCCCAGGGCGCGGGCATTCAGGCGGGCAGGAACGTGGTCGAGCTGGGCGTTGAGGCGGTTGTCACCGGTCACGTGGGCCCCAGGGCGTTCGCCACCCTCCAGTCGGGCGGGGTCGGCGTGTACACGGGCGCGTCAGGCACGGTCGCGGAGGCCGTCGAGCAGTTCAAGGCCGGCGCGCTCATGCGTCAGGACGGCGCCGATGTCGAGGGGCACTGGGTATAGACGATGCGTGTACCCATACGGCGATGGAAGGTTCATCGCCACAAACGATACGAGGCATTAAGGAACAACACGATGAAGATTGCTATCCCAACGGCTGACGGACGGCTTGCGGCTCACTTTGGTCACTGCGACCAGTTCGCGGTCGTGGAGATCGATTCCGCGACTAAGGCCATCCTTGGCACGGTCTATCTAACGCCGCCGCCTCACGAGCCCGGCGTGTTGCCGCGATGGCTCCACGAACAGGGCGCCAACGTGATCATTGCGGGTGGCATGGGGCAACGCGCCCAGGTGCTGTTCGCGCAGCAGGGCATCGAGGTGCTTGTCGGCGCTCCCGCCGCCGCGCCCGAAGCGATCGTCTCGGCCTACCTTGAGGGCGCCCTGGAGACAGGCGGGAACCTCTGCGATCATTAGTCTTTTCC
>JAAYAQ010000633.1 GCA_012719295.1 Candidatus Hydrogenedentota bacterium
CGTGTTCCTCATGCGGTTATTTGGCGGGGGGGACGTCGGTGTAGAGGTTGAGGCCGAACCAGCGCTGGCTGCCTTCGCCCCTGGATTCGACGGCAAAGGTGCAGGGCTTGCCCGGCGTGAGGTGGCGCGCCGGGACCACCACGAAGAAGATGCCCGCGGTGTCCTCGGGGAGCCGGCGCCGGGGCATGAAGACCAAGGAGATGCCCGAAGCGCCGTCCTGCCACTGGCGGGCCTGATCCGTGATGTCGAAGTCGAGAATGCGCTTTCCATTGACGCGGAAGGCGAACCCGGGGGTTTCGGGCTGGGTCCGCCATCCGAGCCCGCCGGCGAACACGAAGGTGGCGTGGTCGCTGTCGAACGTCTCGGGGACGGGGGCGGTGATCCATTCGAGGCGGTTGGCAGTATCGGTCTGGCGCAGGATGTAGTAGGGCGCATGCTCCTCGCGGTAGCTCACGTAGGACTGGATCTGGCCGGCCGTGGACGAGGCGAACCCGGCCACAAACGGCCCGGTCACCGGGGGAGTGTCCATGGCCCGTTCCTCGAAATAGGCCGCCGGCCACTCGGCGGCCGGACGCGGCAGCGAGGCGGCGTATTCCAGGAGCCGCGCTTTCAGCCACTCCTTCTCGGGGGCGGGGGGGTCATCCCGTTCGAGGTTCAGGCCGCAGGCGATCACCGAGCCCTTTCCCACGCGCATCTGGAAGAGGAGGACCCGGTCGCGGCAGAACCGGTGGCCGTCGATGCCGCGCACCAGAACATCGGGCCGCAAGGGCGCGCCGTCGAGCAGGTAGGAGGACGCGTTTTCGAGGAGGCGGTACCAGCCGCCGTCGCACCAGCCTTCGGGCGCCATGCCCTGCGTGACCGGATGGTCGTAGACGACCGTGCCCACGTTGCTGTCGTGCGGGCTTCCGAGCCACCACGTGGTCTTGAACCGGTTGTTGACGGCGGAGAACACCCCGTCCGGTTTCAGGAGGAGCAGGCACGCGCCGTCGTTCACCGCCTGGACCAGCGTCCGCGAAAGGGTCGAGGCGACGTAGGCGGCCTGCGGGGGGAACGCGCCGTCTTCGGGCACCGGCTGGACGCCGAACGGGGCAAGCTCATCGCTCCACTCGACGGTGGCGTATACCGGGTGTTCGAGGACCGGTGCGGTCTCGCGCGGATACACCCGCGTGGTCCAGGCGTTTTCGACCGTGCGCGACGGGGTTGTGAGTTGAAGCCGGATGGTCAACGGAAGGGGTTCCGCGGCCTCGGGACAGGCAAACCGGCATTCGCGCACGGGGGTCACGGACCCCTGCGGGGGCGGCGCGATGGCCCGGGAATCTTCGAGCAGGGTTTGTCCGCCGCATTCGATGCGGCACGTGAGCGTCGTGTCGGCGAGCGGGGCCTCGGCGTAGTTTGACACGAGGAAGGCCGTTTCTACGGTGTCGCCCGCGCGGTACGCCCAGGCCAGCCCGTCCTCGAGCAGGACCACGTCATTGACGAACTGCCGCACTTCTTCGGGCTTGATGTGTTCCTTCGGGCGGAAATAGGACTCGACGATCCCGTTCGAACCGGTCCAGTAATCCTGGAACAGCCACCAGTGGTGCCCCGAGAGGTAGGGGTTCTTGCGGATATCCTCGATGTTGAGTTTGTGGCAGAGGTAATAGAGGCGCTGGGAGTTGCGCGCCCAGATCGGCGCCTCGTCGAGCAGGCCCAGCGCCGCCACTTTCTCCCGCGCCGAGATGAACCAGAAGGGTTTGATGTTGTGTTCAAACAGCTCAATCTGGTCCAGCAGGGGAAACGTGCCGAAGTTGCCGGTTTCGTGCGAGATCACGGGCTTGGGCGGCTCGGCGGGGAAAGCGTAGAGCCCGGGCAGGTCCTGCGGGAGATTGAACACGTCGAACTGGAACGCAAAGTAGTCGAGCGTGGGCCGGTCGCGCTCTCCGGAAAGCCAGTTTTTCATCATGAGACCGTCGGAATCGATGACCATGCGCTGGGGGTCGAGTTCCTTCGCGATGCGGTACAGCTCTTCGCCAATGGCGATGCCGTCGTACAGCTCGTTGCCCATGCACCACCCGAAGACCGAGGGATGGTTCCGGAGCCGCGTGATGACCGCGGCCCATTCGGTCTTGTAGAGTTCGAGCGCGGGACCCTGGGCGCGCTCATAAAACGGCCGGTACACGATGGGAAGTTCGGGCTGCACGAGAATGCCCATTTCGTCGCAGGCGTCGTAGTATTCCGGCGGCAGGAAATGGCTGTGGTGCCGCACGCCGTTGAATCCATACGATTTGATCACCTTCAACCGGTCGAGATAGAACGCCTTGTCCGCGGGCGGGACCATCGTCGCCGGGTAGATCGCGTCATCGCCGTACCCCCGCAGGAAGAACGGCGCGCCGTTGAGGTAAAACTGCGACCCGCGCGGCTCGAGGGTTCGCATGCCAAACCGCACCGTGGCGGAATCCAGCGCGCCCGTGGCGTCGGCCAACACGAGCTCCGCCGTGTAGAGATGCGGATGGTCGGTCGACCAGAGTTTTGCGTCTGCGAGCCGCGTGACGCCTTCCAGAACCCCGCCCTCGATACGGACCGCGCCGGGCGCGATCTCGCCGGCCGGTTCGCCCGCCGCGTCGCGGAAGATCACGTGCGCCGCATCGCCTTCGCGCGGTTCCCCCGCGATTCCCGCCGTCACCCGCACGGTGCCGGTGGCGTCCGATTGCACGAAGAGGTTGTCGAGCCAGGTCCGCGCGCGCGCTTCGAGGCCGATGTGCCCCCAGAACCCGCCCCAGGGCGCATCCATCTCGTCCATGAAATCGATACAGCCGGCCAGGCAGTCCACGTCCCAGCGCTGTTTCGAATCGACGGCAATCACGATGCGCGCGGGCTGCCCCGGCGTCACATGCTCCGTGATCTCATACTCGAAGGGGGAAAGGTAGCCGATGTGCTCGCCCAGGTACGCGCCGTTGACCCACGTCTTGGCGTAGCGGTGCACATTGGCAATGCAGAGAAACAGCCGCCGCCCGGCCCAGTCGGCGGGGATGTCCACCACCCGGCGGTACCAGCCCGTGCCAATGAACTGGTGGCGCAGTTTGTCGGTCTCCTCGCCGAAACCCTGGGCGTCCCACGCGCCGGGAACGGCGAGCCGGCCGCTGAACGCCTGCTCCCCGGCGCCCCAGCCGGCCGCCTCCCCGCCATTCTCGCGATCGAGCTGGAACTCCCATTCGCCGTCGAGCGACAGCGCCGCGCGTCCGGACGCGGCCTGCGCCATGCCGGCCGACGCCAGCGCGAGACACACCACGAACCAGACACGCGTGAATGAATGGATAGTCATGATCTCCCCTTTCCCCGAGTCGAGCGATACCCGTTCACCGGAAAACGCCATTATAGACCCCCGGCGGCGTGTTTCCCCATCGCCAGCTCCCGCCCCGTCATTCGTCCGGCCACACGGCGGGATCCCGGTACCAGTTGACATCCATGGCGGCGAGGCGTTCGCCATGGCCGCGGAGCCGCGCGGCAAAGTCCGCCCAGTCCCGCCCCTCCCTGGGCGACCACCCCACCTCGGACAGCGCAATCATACGCGGGAACACCTGGTGGAAGATGCCCGAAGGAGGCAGGATCTCGCCCGTGGCTTCCAGATGCCGGCGGGACACGTTGCCCAGCCACATACAGCACTCGACGCCGAGAATGTGCGCCGTTTTCGCGGGATCCAGTCCCGCCGGAATGGGTTCAAACGCATACGTCTTGTTTACCGGCGTGGTCTCGTAACTGTAATCGAGGTAACAATGGCTTGTCGGCGACATGACCACGTCGTGTCCCTGGCTGGCCGCGGCAAGGCCCCCTTCCATCCCGCGCCACGACTGCACCGTGGCGCGCGGCGCCAGACCGCCCTCGAGGATCTCGTCCCATCCGATGAGGCGGCGGCCGTGGTTCTCGAGCATCGCCTCGACGCGGCGCACGAAATAGCTCTGCAACTCCTCTTCGGAGGCCAGTCCTTCGGCCTTCATGCGCGCCTGGCACTTCGGGCAGGCCTTCCACCGGGTTTTCGGGCACTCGTCCCCGCCGATGTGAATCCACGGCGACGGAAACACCTCCACGACCTCCGCCAGGACCGCCTCGATGAAGGCGAAGGTCGCGTCATTTCCCGGGCAGAACACGTCGGGGTAGATCCATTCGTCGCCCAGGACCGCGGGCTGGCCGGTGCACGACAGTTCGGGATAGGCCATGAGCGCGGCCAGGCAGTGGCCCGGCATTTCGATTTCCGGGACGATCGTGACGCCGCGCGCGGCGGCGTACGCGACGATTTCGCGCAGGTCGCCCTGCGTATGGCAGCCGCCGTACCGGTCACCGGGCTCCTTGGGAAGGTAATTCAGGCGGGCGTTGGCGTTCGGCCGCCACGCGCTGATCTCCGCGAGTTTCGGACGGGCGGCAATCTCGACCCGCCAGCCCTGGTCGTCCGCCAGGTGCCAATGCAGCCGGTTCATCTTGTAGTAGGCGAGCAGATCGATGAAGCGCTTCACAAACGCCTTGTCCTGGAAATGCCGGGCGCTGTCGAGCATGCAGCCCCGCCACCCGAACCGGGGCGCATCCTCGATCCGGACGCAGGGAACCGTCCAGGCCACGTC
>JAAYAQ010000634.1 GCA_012719295.1 Candidatus Hydrogenedentota bacterium
GCTTCGTCCCCCGTCGCATCCCCCAATCGGCTCGCCCGGCTCGCGGGACACGGGGGCAAGGGCGCAGGATTACCCGCCGGCCTCCAGGTACTCGCCGAAACGAAACGCCTCAAACTCCGGCAGGCTACGGCCCTCGAGCATAATCCGCCCGATTCGGCCGGCGATGTCGGGGTACTTGCCGGCCACGTTTGTGGATTCGGAAAGGTCTTCCTCGAGATTGTACAGTTCGAGAGGCGCCTCGGGGTTCTTCACCAGATCCGTCTTGATGCCCTTCCATTTGCCCATGCGCACGGCAAGCTGGCCGCCGTACCCCGTGAAATCCCAGAAGAGATACTCGTGCCGCCGCTGTGCGCGGGCATCGCCCAGAAGCGTGGGCAGGAAGCTGATGCCGTCCGTGCTCGCGGGGGGCTCGGCTCCAACCAGGCCGGCGAAAGTCGCGAGAACGTCGTAATGCGCGGCCACGTGCTCCGACACGGTCGCGGGGGCGATTCGGCCGGGCCACCAGGCCACCATGGGCACGCGTATGCCGCCCTCGTGCAAGGAACCTTTCAACCCGCGCAAGGGGCCCACGCTGTCAAAGAACTCATAATCCACCTGCTCGACGAGGTGGGTGGTCCCGTTATCCGAGGTGAAGAACACGATCGTATTGTTGTCCAGACCGAGTTCCTTCAGGAGCGCGAACAAGCGGCCCACCTGCTTGTCCATGAACGAGATCATGGCGGCATAACAGGCCCTCGGCGTGGGATGCGGCTGGTAACTCTCGCCGGTGTACGGCGTCTCTTCCCACAGGCCCTTGTATGGCGCAAGTTCCTCCTCCGGAACCTGCAGCGCGAGGTGCGGAATCACCGTGGGGTAATAGAGGAAGAACGGCTCATCTTTGTGGTCCCGCACAAACTGCAGCATCGCGTCGGCGATCCGCTGCGGCGCATACTGGGCCCCCGTCACGCCGCGCGTGTTGCCCTCGAGCGGTTCCCGTTCGCCCTGGTTCACGAGAAAACGCGGGTACAGATTGTGCGCGTGGCTCTGGCAATTGTAGCCGTAGAACCGGTCGAAGCCCTGCGTCAGCGGGTCGCCGCTTGATCCGGGCGCCCCCAGCCCCCATTTGCCGAAACACCCGGTCGCGTACCCCCGGGATTTCAGCAGTTCCGCGACCGTCACCTCGTCCGCGGGGATCGGGAGCTGCCCGGCGAATTCCTCGCCCTTGCCCATCGCCTGGTTGTTGCGCACATACGCATGACCGCCATGTTTGCCCGTCATGAGAACGCAGCGCGAAGGCGCGCAGACCGCCGAACCCGCGTAATACTGTGTAAACCGCATGCCTTCCGCCGCCATCCGGTCGATGCAGGGCGTCTTGATCTTCTCCTGACCGTAACAGCCGAGTTCCTTCCACCCCAGATCGTCGGCCATGATAAACACGATGTTAGGAGGCCGCTGCGCCGCCGCATCGGCCCGGGTCATACCGGGCAGGAGGGACAGGCCGCAACCCGCCGCGGTCAGTCGAAGGAAGTGGCGCCGGTTCAAACGTGATACGGGCATGAGGTCCTCCGTCGTTGTCTTTCGCCGGTTCGCGTCTCACCACAAGTCTACCGGCAGGGCATGACCAACGCAAAAGACAGCCCCCCCGCGGGTCAACCGCACAGAACAGGCCGGTCTCCACACCCGTTCGAAATGGCACAAGCTGTGTTTTGGTCTACGCCGTCCGTTCCTCGAGCCATTCCACGGCGCCCGGCGTCTCGTACCAGCTCCGCAGCGCCGGCGTCACGTAGAGCACCGCCTCCTCCTCGCTGCCGGCGCGGCAGGATTCCGGTTCCTCCTCCGGCAGATCCATCGGGGACAGCAGGAAACCCACCGCATGTTTGTTGAGTTTTTGAGCCCGCTTGAGCGAAGTCCGCGCCGCTGGTGAGTCGCCTTCTTTGCGATACAGCAGCAAGGCCCGCGAACACTCCCAGTACAGGGAGAGTTCGTCCGGATACTGGTTCAGCAAGCGCCACGCCTCGTCGTCGCGGTGTGTCTCGACCAGCCAGTGCATCAGAATATGGCGCATGCCCTGGTCGTCATCGGGATTCAGGCGCAGCATGTCCCAGGCGTGCCCGATGGCCTCGTCGTCACGGCCTGCTTCCCACAGACACGCCGCAAGCCCGGACCGCGCGCGCATGTACGGCCGGGTCTCCAGCCTGCTCCAGAATCCGCCCACGCCGTCGCGGAACGTGTCCGGTCCCACAGCGCGCTCTCCCGCCGCCACCCCCTTTGCAAACAGTTCGATAGTATAACGCAGTATGCCGGAGGTGTCCTCGGCCAGGAGGCAGTAGGCATCGGCGCAGTCCGGGCAGATTTCCAGGGCCACCTTGGCCATCATCATGCGCTTCAGCTCATCCTCCTCCTCCCAGGCCATAAAGACGAGCTCCTGCGCCCTGTCCAGAGGGGTCCTGTCATCCTCCGCGCCGTCTTCAAGACCTTCGGAACCAAACACCTCAGCAAATGCGCGCAGGAGAGCATCCCGCTCCGCGAACTCCATCGGCTCCGGCGAAGGGGCCTCATCCGTGCTCTTGTTCTTCTTCTTCGTGGGCGGTTTCTTGTCCGAGCGCTTGGCCAATGTTCTCACTCCCTGTAATGTGTTCAGGCCGGCGACGGCGCCGTGCCGTCCGAAACGCGGGCTGTCCAGTGTTCATACAAAGCGAAACGCCCGGCTATCTTGCACGAGCAGGCCGCGCGGGTCAAAAACGGAAAACCAGGACGATGAGACCCCCTCGGCTGCAACCAAACCCGCGGGACCGCGCTTTACTCCGGAATCGCCGCCTCCTTCAGTACTGTCCCGTTCTTCACAACCACCGTCGTGTTCTCCAGAATGTTGTCGCGAATGATTATGGGCTTTCCGGTCTGCGTCTGGTCGTCTACTTCAATGATCACGTTCTGCAAAACGTTTCCCGTGACCACCACATTGCCCGCGGTGAGTTTGAGGAGCAGGGGCGCATCCGGATTGGCCGCATACACGCAGTTGCCCGTCACTGCCGTGTCGTACCCGCGCAGATCCATGGCGTGGGTGCATTTGCCGCCCGCATCGACCAGGATGATGTTGCCGGCGATGACGTGCCGGTGCGAATCCGCCCAGGTGCGGATCGCGATATCGATGTCCCCCGTCTCCCGGACATGCACAATGTTGTCCGACATGATGATGTTGTTTCCCCGGTCCGAACCGACGGCGACATGCGTGCGGCCGGTAATCTCGAAATAATTGCCGCGGATCTCTCCCGGACCCGTCAGAATCTCCACCACATCCGACGTGGCGTTGCCGAGCCGGTTGTTGATCACCTTCATGCCGGGACCTTCCAGCATGATGCCCAGCCGCGCCGCATTGAAAACAACGCAATTCTCCACCGTGATGTGGTGCGTATCCTCCGCGGCGCTCGATTCACCCGGCCGGTTGCGGTAGGCCTTGATCCCGCA
>JAAYAQ010000160.1 GCA_012719295.1 Candidatus Hydrogenedentota bacterium
CCCGCCCGGCCCCGCACCATGATCATCTCCGCGCACAGGTGATGCGTCAGGTGCACGTGCGTGCTCGCCATGATCGTTCCCTCGAAATCGTGCTGTAAATCAATCAGTTTCTCGGAGAGATTCCGCGAATGGTGGTCAAACAGGATCGTGACCGTGCCCAGCGCTTCTTCGTTCTTCTCCCATGCCTCGGCGACGAGCCGGTCGCGGATCATATCGCGGATGAACTCGGAACGGTTGCCGTAATTGCCTTCCGCCACCATGCGTTCCAGGCGCTCCAGCAGCGGTTTCTCGATCGAAAAGCTCAACCGGGCCAATTCCGACATCACGGGCCTCCCTGCGGTGCGCCGTCCGCGTCTTCTTCTTCCAGGCTCCATTCCGAGCGCAGTTGCACCACGCCCTCGCGCTGCGGCAGCTCGTCCCCGGCCGTCACCGGCGCTACCGTCAGCGGGATGCCTTCGACAAAATCGATCTCTTCGGGGCCCGCCGCCACCCGGACATCCATGCTGTATTGTCCCGGACTGAACACGTTTTTGAGCCGGGCGGTGAGCGCATACACGCCCCCGTCGCGCATCTCCAGACGGTCCAGCACGTACGACGTGCCGATCGTGCCCAGGACCAATCCGTCGTCGCGGCGGAACTGGACGTTGACGGTATAGTCCGGACGTGACCGGCGGGCGCGGCAATGCAGGCGGAGCCCGAACGGCTCCTCCATCAGCACAAACCCCGCCGGTTCACCATGGCGGTTCAGGACGTCCACACGGAAGACCTCGAGATCGCACGGATAGCGCCGGTGAAATTCGGGCGGGATCGGCGTCCCGGGTTCGACGGCGGTCGCGCGCGCCAGATACGCCTCGACCACATCCGCGATGGGGCCGCGCTGCACAATGCGTCCGCGCTCCAGCAGGATCCCCGACTCGCACAGCGCCTTCACCGCCTGCATGTTGTGCGACACGAACAGGACGGTCCGTCCGCCGCCCGCCACGTCTTTCATCTTGCCGACGCATTTTTTCTGAAACTCGGCGTCGCCCACCGAGAGCACCTCGTCAACGATGAGGATTTCCGGCTCGAGGTGCGCCGCCACCGCGAACGCCAGCCGCACGCGCATGCCGTTGGAGTAGCGTTTGACCGGCGTATCCAGAAACTCGTCCACGCCCGCAAAATCGACAATCGCCTCGAACTTCCGCCGGATCTCGGCCTTGCGCATGCCCAGGATCGCCCCGCTGAGGAAGATGTTTTCGCGGCCGCTCAGTTCGAGATGAAACCCCGTGCCGACCTCAAGCAGCGACCCGATACGGCCATGGATTTCGGCCCGGCCCCGCGTGGGCTCGGTAATCCGCGCGAGGATCTTCAACAGCGTGGACTTGCCTGCCCCGTTGCGGCCCACAATCCCGAGCACGTCCCCCTCGTGGACGTCGAGGTCGATGCCGCGCAGCGCCCAGAAGGTGCCCGGCGGGGTTTCGGGATCGTGGCCGCCCGCTTTCGCCGCCCGGCGTTCGCGTGAGGTGTTGCGCAGCCACGCGGGCAGCGTGGCGAGCGTGTCGCGGAAGGTGCGGTAGACCTCGTGGGTCTCGCCCAGCCGGTAGCGCTTGCCCAGTCCGCGAACCTGAATGGCGATCTTGTCGGTGCTCATCAATTCCCACTGCTGCGGGTTGCGCATGGCGCGCGGCGCCCGGGTTTACACAATGTCCGCGAACGTGCGTTCCATGCGTTTGAAATAGTATATACCGGCGGCCAGCATCGCTACGGCGACCGCGGTTCCCAGCACGAACAGGTCCCACGGGGGCCCCGGCGCGACCGCGACCGGGCGGCCGGGCAGCAGTTCGACGCCGTTCAGATGGCGGAACAGGGCCCAGCGCGTGCCTTCAACCACCGCCGCCATGGGGTTCAGGGCATAGACGTAGCGCCACGCGCCCAGCGCGTCCTTGACGGCGCTGTACGGCGTGATCACCGTGAGAAACATCCAGAGCTGCACCAGAAACGGAACGATGTGCCGGACGTCGCGGTATTTGACGTTCAACGCGGCGAGAAACGAGCCCGCGCCGAAGGCCGCGCCGCACGCCAGCGCCATGAACACCGGCAGCAGCAGCCACGACGCGCCCGGGACGATCCCGTAGAAGAACGTCAGCGCCAGAAGCATGACAAACGCGAGTGCGAAATCCACAAACGCGGCCGCGCAGGGCGTCGCGGGCGCCATCAGGCGGGGAAAATAGATCTTCGTCAGCATCGGCGCGTTCTGCACCATGCTGTTGCTGGCCTGCGTGATCGACGACGCGAAATAATTCCACGGCAACAGGCCCGCGATGTAAAACAACGGCCCCGGCAAGCCGTCCGACGAAAAGTCCGCCACCCGTTGAAACAGAACCGTGAACACCACCATCTGGCACAACGGCACCAGCACCGCCCACGCCGCTCCCAGCAGCGTCTGCTTGTACTTGATCTTGACGTCCCGCCACACCAGAAACCCGAACAGTTCGCGGTACTGCCACAACTCGCGCCAGTGCACATGCATCCATCCCCGCGACGGCTCTATCACGTGCACTTCGCGCGGCATGTCGTCAACGGTTTGGTTCATGGATCTCCCGGCGCCTCACGATGCGACGCACTTCCCTCGCGTGATTGTATGCCGCGTCTCCAAAACGGTGCAACCGGAGAACGCCGGGGCGGCATGCTTCCTCCATCGTTGTACATCCTCCCGCACGCAGCGCCGTGATCGCCCGGGCGGCAACGCGTACGCAACGCGCCGCCCGTTCCCGCATGATATGATCTCCGAATCCGCATGTCACCTCCGAACGGACGCAGGTTTCTGCGCGATTCGTCCGGCCGCTGCTTCGGGCGTGCCAAGCCGGGTATAATCCCCTGCGCACCGATTGCGGGACCCTTGGCGGCGCCCGGGAGCATGCATTCCGTTTACGAAGGAGACGACGTGGAGACCATCCGGCGGTTCCGAAGCCTGGCCGTTCGCGGGGGGCTGCTGTTGTCGGCGGCGGCGGGGGCCGTTGGCTATGTCATCTCGCCCGAATTGGGCCAGGGCCTCCTGGGCGGCGGCATCACGGGGGTGCTGGCGTTCTGGTTTCTGGCGCGTCAAACCGAGCGCCTGGCCGGGGCGCCGCGCGAGAAAGCCCACGCCGCCGCCTACGCCTGGACCGCTCTGCGCCTGATGCTCTACGGCGCGGTGCTCGCCGGGGCATACCGGCTGGACCCCGAATCGCTGCACGGATTGCTGGGCGCGACGCTCGGTCTGTTCATCATCCAGGGCGTTGTACTCGCGCTCAGCCTGACCTGGCCCGGCCTCAAAACCCGCGGGAAAGAGCAGGATCCGCCCCGCTAAGCCGCCGTTCCCGCGCCGCCTGGCATCATGCCCAGTCGAGCAGGCGTTGCGAACCCGTCAACGCCCGGATCCCGGTCACGTCTTGCGACACCTCCAGACAGCCCCGGTATTCCCGCTCCACGGTGCGCATCGCGAAATACCGCACGTGAATGAAGCGGCCGCCCATCTCAAACCAGAACTCCGCGGCGTCCTTCGTTCCCGCGCGGAATTCTTCGAGAATGCGGTTTACCATGTGGAGGCTCTTTGACGGGTGGCAGTTCTGGACCTGCCGTCCGATCACCCCCGGGCTCCGCGGAAAGATTCGCGCCGGTCCTTCCGAGTAATAACGGACCACGTCGTGCTCGTCCACAAACGAGATGTCCACGGGAAGGTGCGTGAGCAACAGGTTCACCTGTTCCAGCGTGAGCAGTCCCGTGTCCAGCGGCAACGCGTTCAGTGCGGAGGGGCGCGCCGGCGGGGTTGCGGCGGGCTGCCAGGCCGACTCGGGTTCGATCAGCGTGTAGCCGATCTCCTGTTCCCCCCGGTGCACGTTCACCCAGTCGTCCTGGCTGAGCAGTTCGAGGCACATGGGAAAGAGGATGTTCTCCTCTTTGTAGATCATGTCCTCGATGGCCGTGAGGAGCGGCGCGGCCTGCGCATGCGCCGCGGCCATGTCGTTTCTGGCCAGCGCGCCGCGCACCTGCTTCAGCTGGGCCCGGATGTCGTCGTGAATGGACCACATCACCTTCGGCGGCGCCGTGACCCCGTAGTGCTCCATCCGGGGAAAGAGCTGGTTCTCTTTGCGGACATAATGCTTCTCAATCTCGGCAAGACGCGTGAATTCGATCGAGAGCCGCCCGGGATCGCCTGTGCCCGGTTCGCTCAGGAACCCCCGGATCCGCGCGAGGACGTCTGCGATTGCGGCATTCTCCCGGCGAAACGTGTGCACCGGATGACCCGGAGGGGTCTCCGGCCGGCTCGAGCGGTCCAGCGACTCCCGGAACACCGCCACGTGCACGTCGCACAGGCGTTTGATCTCCTCCTCGGGCAGGCCTTCCTGGACCAGCTGCTGCTCCATCGCCGCGATCTCGCCCGGACCCACGTTCTGCACGAGCTCGGCGAACTCCCGCTTCACCGCCTCCACGCCCTTGCCCTCATGCAGGCCCTTGATGATCTCCTTGAGCTTGGCCACGCGGTCCGGGTCCAGCTCGCTGCCCGCACGCTGCGGCGCGGCCTCGGCCGCATCGATCTCCACGGTCTCGCCTGCCTGCTCGCGGATCGCGTTGGCGAGGGTCTCGAGCAGGTCGGCCAGCGCGATTTCGCCGATCTGCGCGGCCTTGGCCAGCGTGGCAAACTGGCCGACCGTCTTGCGCATCAGCGGATTGCGCAACATCGTGAACTTCTCGGATAACGCGGTCAGGGTGTCGAGCAGAAACGGATACTGATCGACCAGCTTCCCCACGCGGATATTGGCATCGAGTTTCATGTGCGGGCCCTCCCGGTGTTTCATGGTTTCCGTGCGCCGGCTCCCACCCCGGATCAAAGCATACCACGAACCCCGACACGCCATGCCAGTCCACAAGCGATGAGTGAGCGGGCACACCGCATTGCCCGGGCCGGGCGGTTCCCTCCCGTGTCTGGTAATCGCGGCTTCCGGGGGCGCCTGTAACCTGGCCGGGGATTGTGCTACACTGGATGCGGAAAAAAAGGCGATAAAATCAGCCCGGACGGAGGGGTTCGGGCACGTGAGAATGGAGCGCGTGACAGGTTTGCAGGCTGCGCAACCCTCTCCGCCCCGGTGCCGGTCCATTCGAAGCACATGGCGGCGCTTTTCAGCTTGTTCTGTTGCGCCCTGAACACGAAACACGCGTCTTCCTGTCCACAGAGAAATCCACGACGGCGCGACCGCCCGCGCCCCCGCACCCCTGTGGCGGGCGGTGAGACCCGCGGAAGAGCGCGTAGGAAGGAGTGACGAACCCTCCATGCAAACACTGGTCAATGTATCGAACCGGCTTCCAGTCACCGTGGGGAAGACCATCCGGCAGGCGTCGGGCGGACTTACGGCAGCGCTCGAAGGGCTTTCGTCTGACGCATTTCGCCTGAAGTGGGTCGGGTGGCCCGGTGCGCCAGTCAGCGCGGCCGAACGGCGCGAGGAAATCGCGCATTTTTTGATGGAGGAATACAACTACGTTCCGGTGTATCTAACGCGGAGCGAGGTGAACGGCCATTACCACGGGTTCGCGAACTCGAGCCTGTGGCCCATTCTGCATTACATGCCGAATTACATGCACTATGAGGAACGGTGGTGGGAAACGTACCTCGAAGTCAACCGCCGGTTCGCGGAATGTATCCTGGAGAACACGGACGAAGAAGCCATCATCTGGGTGCATGACTATCAGCTTATGGTGCTGCCGAGACTGCTGCGCCGGGCCCGCCCGAGACAGCGCATCGGTTTCTTCCTGCACACGCCGTTTCCGTCGTATGAGATTTTCCGGTGCCATCCAAAGCGGGTGGAGTTGGTGGAAGGCCTGCTGGGCGCCGATCTCGTTGGGTTTCACACGTACGGATATCTGCGCCATTTCCGCAGCACGGTCTTGCGGCTGTTGGGGGTTGAATCGCACGCGGCAGCCGTTGCGCACGACATGGGCCACACGCATCTGGGCGTCTACCCCATCGGTATCAATGCGCCCAAATTCGAGGCCGAACTCGCGTCACCGCGAAGCGCCAGGGCGCGGCAGCAGATCCGCAAGAATTTCGCGGGCCGGCGTATCGTGTTGAGCGTCGAACGGCTCGACTACACCAAAGGGATCCCGAACCGGCTGGACGCAATCGATCGGTTTCTGTCGAGCTATCCGGACCTTGACCGGCTGGTATTCATTTTCGTGAGTGTGCCCTCACGGGAGTCGGTCCCCGAATACCAGCAATTGCGCGAACTGGTGCAGCGGCAAGTGGGCGAGATCAACGGTCGCTATGCCACCATGGCCAACAGTCCCATCCATTTCATCTACAATCCCATCAAGTTTGAAGAATTGGCCGCCCTGTACAGCCTGGCCGACGTGTGCCTCGTGACACCTCTGATCGACGGGATGAATCTCGTCGCGAAGGAATACGTGACGTGCCAGGACGAACAGCCCGGTGTGCTGGTCCTGAGCGAATTTGCGGGCGCGGCCGAAGAGCTCTTCAATGCGCTGACAGTGAATCCGTACGACATCGGCCAGGTCGCGGCCGCGTTACAGCGGGCGCTCGACATGCCGGAAGACGAGCGCCGGCAACGCATGCGCCAGATGCGTGCGCGCGTCATTTCCTTCGATGCGCAACATTGGGCCAAGTCCTTCTGCGACGACCTGGTACAACACGAGGAACGCGCGGACAGCCTCGACATGTCGGCCGAAACCGAGTCGGTCATCCTGGATCGGTTCCGGCGGGCACGCCGCATTGCCTTTTTCCTGGATTACGACGGTTCGCTGCGCGAATTTGAGTCCGAACCACATCAGGCCTCTCCCGACGGCGAAATCCTGGAGTTGGTGAACCGCATCCAGAGCGTTCCCGGCGTTGACCTGTATATCATCAGCGGCCGCGATGCATCGCAACTCGAGATGTGGTTCGGGTCATTTGCGGTCACGCTGGTGGCTGAACACGGCTACCTGTTTCACCGTCCCGGCGCCCAGGAGTGGGAAACGCTGAACGCGTCGGCGGATTTCTCGTGGAAGCCGAGGGTACTCGAGGTGTTGCGGGATTACGAGGGCGAAACGCCGGGCAGCTTTGTCGAAGAGAAAGGATCGGCGCTGGTCTGGCATTACCGGAAATCGGACCCCGAATTCGGCAGTTGGAAAGCCCACGCTCTGGCCGGGGAATTGTACGAAATGCTGTCCAATCTGCCGGTTGAGATCCATCATGGAAAAAAGATCGTTGAGGTCAGCTCGATCTACGTCAACAAGGGCGCGGCCATGGAGCGTTTCATGCGGGAGGGCCAGTACGACCTGGGTTTCTGCGCTGGAGACGACCAGACCGACGAGACCATGTTCCGGCTCCAGCGGGACGACGCGCTGAGCGTCAAGATCGGCGAGGGCGCGACCCAGGCCCGGTACCGGGCGCGCGATCCGCGGCGCTTCCGGGCGCTGTTGCGCCGGATCCTGGACCTGCTCGAGAGCCGGGCACAATAAATCGCAAAGGACCGGTCGTGCTTTACCGGGATACCGCAGTCCCCGCCGTCCGCGGCAGGTTCCGCGGAGCAGCGCCGCTTTCGCTTCGGCGCGGCATCTGCCATAATCGGGCGCATCACACGGGCCGGGAGGAGACACGGTATGACGCCGCGGGAACGTTTCATCGCCGCACTGGAGCGCCGTCCCATCGCGGGGCGGGTCCCCCATTTTGAACTGGTCTTTTTCCTGACGATGGAGGCCCTGGGCAAGATCCATCCGAGCCAGCGCCATTACGCGCAATGGGATCAGATGACCGAATCGGAACGCGCGCTGCACCGCAACGAAATGGCGGATATCTATCTTGAAACCGCACGCAAATACGAGCACAGCGCGATCTTCCTGCACCCGAATCCGAACACGGCGGACGAAACGCTGCGCCTGATTGATCTCGTGCGCGAGAAGTCGGGCGACGCGTATTTCCTGATGCTGCATGGCGACCCGACCTATTCAATCCCATCGGGCAGCGACATGATGGAACAGGCCGCGTGGTTCTACGAGCGGATGGACGACGCGAAGGCCGAGGCGGACCGGCGCGTCGATGAGCAGCTGGCCTGGTGCGAACGATTGAACGCCCACGGCGGGCTGGACGGGTTCGCCCTGTGCTCGGACTACTGTTTCAACGACAATCCGTTCCTGCGTCCGGACCTGTTCGCGATCCTGATCACGCCCTATCTCAAACGCGTGATCGCGGGGATGCGGGCCATGGGGTTTTACGTGATCAAACACACGGACGGCAACATCCTGCCGATTCTGGATCAGTTGGTCGATGCCAACCCGCACGCGCTGCACTCGCTCGACCCGCAGGGCGGAGTCGACATCGCCGAGGTCAAACGCCAGTACGGCGAGCGCGTGTGCCTGATCGGCAACGTCAACTGCGGGCTGCTCACCTCGGGCACCGACGAGGAAGTCGTCGCATCGGCGCGCTACTGCATCCAACACGGCATGCCCGGCGGCGGGTATGTGTTTTCGACGAGCAATTGCGCGTTTACGGGCCTGTCCCTCGAACGCTACGAACTAATGTGGACGGTGTGGCACGAGGAAGCCATCTATCCGGGGGGATAACCTGCCCGGGCGGGAATGCCGCCTATTTCAGGGTCCAGTGGGTGTAGCGCAGGGGCGGTTTCTGGCCCGTTTCGAGCACTTCGTAATAGACGGTGAGGATGGAACCGTCGTCGAGCTGGACCGATGCCGGGTAGCCCAGGTCGCCGCCGGGCGCTTGAGACAGCACGATCTCGTTCTGGACGTCCCACGTTTTGCCCCCGTCTTTGCTGATGCAGGCGCGTTCGCCGAACGGGTCTTTGCGGCGGCCGTAGGTGACGAGGAGCCATCCGTTGGTGAGCCGGATCAGGTGGGGCGGGTACCCCCAGATGGGGGTTGGCGCAAATCGCGTCCAGGTTGTGCCGCCGTCGTTGCTGAACGCCTGCCGGAGATGATTGGCGAACTCGCCTTCGCCGTGGTAGCGGGCCATGGCGACGAGGCCGCCGCCGGCGGTCTCGACCACGTGTGGTTCGTGGCATTGGCTGGGATCGTCGCCCTCGGCCTGGGCGATGCTGGCGATGCGGGTCCAGGTGCGGCCGTCGTCGCGCGATTCCAGCACGCCGGCGCGTTCCTCGGGGGTTTTAGCTGTGGTGCATCCGACGTAGAGCAGCCGCCCGTCGCTGAGCTCGATGGGCCCGTGCGGCGCGGTCGTCTCGACGCGGATGTACTCGCCCCAGGTCTTTCCGTTGTCTTCCGAACGGCGAATCCACGATCCGAACCATTGGTTTACGGTCTCGGTGGAGAGCTTCTCGCGGTGGCGGCGGTACAGGTCGTTCGTTTCAAACGCGAGGCTCGTGAACCAGCTCACTACGAGCGTGCCTGCGCGCGTCTGGAGGATGCCCGCGTCGCGGTCGTCCAGGGGCGTGTTGTTGATCGTCTCGGGCGCGGTCCATGTGGCGCCGTTATCGCGGCTCCGAACGAGCTGCGTTTTGCCCCAGGGACAGACGTGCGCGTCGCGGTCGCCCGAAAACACCGCCAGCAATTCTCCTTCGCGCGTTTTCGCGATGGTGGGCCAGCCGATGTAGATGTCCGCGGGGCCCCAGATGGTCGCCGACGAGAGGATGCTCGCCGCGGGCTGATCGCGAAACGCGTCGATCTCGCCCGGTGCGGCGAAGGCGGCGGCGGACAGGATTGCCCATACGAAACTGGATCGGAATGTCGCCATCATGCGAATCTCCCTGTTGCGGACGGGGGTGAACCACGTGAAGTAAGCATACCGTGATGCGATGGCCATTGCCACTGGCCATACGACCTATACGTCTTGTGAGTCCTACAGGTCCTGCAGGACTGAAACGGGTGCTCCCCGAGGCGCCCTGCCACCACCGGGGGCAAGGCGTGAGTCCCGCGCGTCATCGATTCACGCATGCGCCCGCAGGAGCGCGCGTCTGACCGGGGCTGCTAATGTATACTCCGTTCGTACGGAAGTTTCCCGGCGCGGCCGCGGAGGGGCGGGCGCCGGGAACATGACCGGGGAGGGGCATCCATGCCGCCGACGCAGTTCGGGCTGCTGGACTGGATCATCCTGGTGGTGTATTTCGCGGGCGTGGCGTCGGTCGGACCCCTGTTTGCCCGGCGCAATACCTCGACCGAGAGCTTCTTCGTGGGGAACCGCCAGTTTCCGGCGTGGCTGTTGGGGCTGGCCATGTTCGCGACCTCGATCAGCTCGATCACGGTCGTTTCCTTCCCGGGCGACGCTTACAAGGCGGCCTACCTTCGCTGGCTGCCGAACCTGATGCTTCCGCTCGGAGTTTACATCGGCTCGAAGATCTTCCTGCCGTTTTACCGCCGCAACCGGTGCACCTCCGCGTACGAGTACCTGGAAAGCCGCTTCGGACACGGCGTGCGAACCTATGTGGCCGTCTGTTTCATCATCGGCCAGGTGATGCGCATCGCCACCATCCTGTACCTCGTGTCGCTGGTGTTCCAGCAGATCACCGGCGCCACCCCGTACGCCTGCATTCTGATGGGCGGCTGCGTGCTGACCGTGTACACGGTGCTGGGCGGGGTCAGTGCGGTGGTCTGGACCCAGTTTCTGCAGACGTTTCTGCTGTGGTTTGGCACGCTGGTCTGTTTTGTAACGTTGATTCGCGGCATCGATGGCGGCATCGGCGCGGTGTTCGCCACCGGCTGGGCGGACGGCAAATTCATGCTCGGCGATCTGAACGTGGCGACCGGACAACTGGAGCCCGCGCGGGTCGTCTCCCTGTGGGAAAAGTCGGTTGTGATGCTTCTGATCAGCGGGCTGGCGGGCTGGGTGTTTGAATACAGCGGTAACCAGAATGTCGTGCAGAAGTATGTGTCGGCGAAGAACCCGCGCGAAGCGTTCAAAGCGATCTGGTTCTGCTGCGCGTGCAGCGTGCCGACCTGGACCTTCTTCATGTTCATGGGCACGTCGCTGTATGTGTTCTTCAAACAACATCCGGATCCGCAGGCCCTGGCGATCCTGACCGGCGAGGGCGGCGCGAAAGCCGAGTCCATCCTTCCGTATTTCTGCGTGAAGATGCTCCCGACCGGGCTTGCGGGCATCGTGATTGCCAGCATTCTCGCCGCGGCCATGTCCGCATCGTCCGCGAGCATCAGTGGCATTTCCGCCGTGTTCCTTACGGACATCTACCACCGCCATCTCGTGAAAGGAGCGCGCGAAAGGCACTATGTGGCCGTGGCCCGCGCGACCTCGTGCGCGGC
>JAAYAQ010000161.1 GCA_012719295.1 Candidatus Hydrogenedentota bacterium
AGCACCACCGCAAACGCCACGTAGGCCAGACGGGGCGGATTGACCCGCACCAGACGCCGCACGCCCAGCACGGCGAAGATCACGAGGCCGACGAGAAACCCGGTGCGCGTGAAGGTGAGGATGAGGGCGATGATCTCGACAACCACCGCGCACACGCAGAACGTCCGCGCCTTTCGCGAAGCCGCTACAGCATACCAGTACACGTTCAGCGGCATGATGATCAGGATGATGAGCGCCAGCCAGTTCGAGTGGCCCGCGCGCCCGCTCACCCGGACCGCCGCTTCGCCGTTCAACGATTCCGGATCCACAAAGGCCCCTTCCACCCCGGCCCCGATGTCCGCAATCGCCGTCTCCGCGTTCAGGTGAAACGCCGGGATGAAGTACTGCGCCACCGCGAACAGCGCCATCGCCACCCCGCAGTACACGACCACCATCGTGAACACATGGATGCGCTCCTGCGAGTTGAGCAGGTTGACCGAAAGAATGTAGTAGGCCACCAGCGTGCCCAGCCGGAACCATTCCGGCCATTGCAGCCGCCAGGTGTCCGAGAGAAACACCCCGAGGGCGCTCCACAGAAACAGCGCGAGCAGCGGCACCGACTCCCACCCCAGCCGGATCCGTTCACGGCGCAGGGCGGCGTTGATCAGCCAGCTCGCGAAGGTCATCGCGCCGGCCACCTTGGCCGCCGTGACCGGAATGGCCACGCGCACCGGCCCGATCACGCCCGAGGGACCCGACAGCAGCAGCAGCGCAGTGGTCAGATAGAGCCCCAGCACCGGCCACCGGAGCACCAGCGCGAACACGATCAGGCCGATCTCGGCCAGCAGGGCGTACGGCCCTCCCACGAGCACGGCAAGCCCCGCCACGACGGCCAGGATGGCGCCGCCCGCGACGACGGCCGTGTGCCTGGACACGCCCGGCGGCTGGTCGGTGATGACGGTCACGGTGCGTGGTCTCCCCTCGCGACGGACTCCTGCCCACACCGGTTCGCGGCGCGGTAGGCGCAGACGTACGTCGCAAGTCCTATTGTAGCGCGAACCGCCGATACCGTCCACGCCATTCCAAAAACGCCGTAGTGCCGGGCCGCGAACACGCCCGCCGCGGCCAGCGCTGCCAGTTTGAGCGTCTCGAGGGCCGCGACATGCCCGGAACGTCCCATCCCATAGAGCGCCGCGCCCGCCGGCGCCGTGCCGAACGAGGCGAGCACGCCCAGGCACAAGATCCCGCACAGCACGCCCGCGGGCGCGAACCCCGCGCCAAACACAAACGGCGCCGCCCAGCGGGCGGCGAAATATGCGGGAAGGCTTGCCGCAAACGCCGCCACGACGACCGGAAGAAAGCGGTTCAGAAAGCCGCGGAACGCCGCCGGCGCCGTCAGGGCGCTCGCGCGGGGAAGCAGCACGCTGAACAGCGTCATGATGGCCAGATCGCCGAGCCGCGCCACGGTGAACGCGGCCACATACTGCCCGATCGCGCCGCCCGCCGTCCCCGCAATGCCCAGGATGAACACATCCGCCCGTTGCGCGAGCGTAGTGGCGGCCGCCGCCACCGCCACCCATTGGGCGAAGCCCAGCGCCGTGCGCAGCGGCGCCGGGTTTTCCGTACTTCTCTGGAACACGGCCCGCGGCAACCGGGCAAGGCCGCCCGCGGCCACCAGGGCCGAACTCGCCACGAACGCCCCCAGCAGCAGCGAGGCCGATGGCCGCTCCAGTACGGCAAGCAGGCACCCCACCACCCCCAGGCGCAGCAGGCTGTTCGCAAACTCGAGGAACGCATAGCGCGCCATCCGGAGGTGCGCCTGGTAATACGCCTGCGCGAAACCCAGCAGGGTGACCACCGCCGCGCCCGCAAACGCCAGCACGACCCCGCCCGGGCCGGCCGCATCACCCGCCGACGGGGCAATCACATAGTCCAGGACCGGCCGTGCCAGCGCGGCGCCGCATATAAGCAGTCCGGCCGCCACAACCAGTTTGATACGGAACATGCGCTGGAAATACGCCAGCGAACCATCCCGGCCCGAGCTGATCTGACGCGCGGCAAACCGCACCAGGGTGGTGTCGAGGGCGGGCCCCGCCAGTCCGGCCGCCACGTCCATGATGGCCAGCAGCAATCCGAGACGCCCCAGCAGGGCATCGCCGAGCTGCCGTCCGATCAGCGCCGTCGCGGCGAACGCCAGACCCGCCGCGCCGACCCGCATCAGCAGGACCACCCCGAAGGCGTGCGTCCAGGAACGCGCGCCACGGGGCGGGGAGATGCGAGGGGGAGTGTCGGCCGTGCCGTTCACGCCGCGTGCGCTACCGCGCTCCTTTGCCCAGCAGAACCACCCGGACCGTCAAGAGCATGATCTGCAGGTCGGTCATGAGGGACCATTCATCGATGTAGGCCAGGTCCATGGCCACCCAATCGTCAAAACTCACGTCGCTGCGGCCGCTGACCTGCTGGAGGCCCGTGAGCCCCGGCCGCACGCTCAGGCGGCGGCGCTGTTCCCACGAATACTGTTCCACCTCGGACGGGATCGGCGGGCGCGGCCCCACCAGGCTCATGTGCCCCAGCCACACGTTGATGAGCTGGGGCAGCTCGTCAATGCTGGTCTTGCGGAGAAACGACCCCACGCGCGTGACCCGGGGGTCCCGGCGCATCTTGAAGACCGGCCCGTCCGCCTCGTTGAGCGCCTCCAGTTCCTTTTTGCGCTGTTCGGCGTCGGCCACCATCGAGCGGAATTTGTAGATGTGAAACCGCCGGCCGTTCTGGCCGACGCGTTCCTGCTTGAAGAACACCGGCCCGCGCGACTCCAGCTTGATCAGAGCCGCCACAATGGGAAACAGCCACCACCCGACGGCCAGCAGCCCCAGCGACGACACACTGAAATCAATCAACCGCTTCACAAGCAGCTGCCCGTGCGTCTCCGGAGTGGTCGACAGCGACAGCAACGGCAGATCGTCGAAATGGGCCAGGTGGCTGCGGGCCAGGCGCAGCGGAAACAGTTCGGCCACCAGGCGCACAGGCAACCCGACCCCTTCGCACAAAAACGCGATCCGCCGGATCTTCTCGTAATGCGAACGGACCGGCAGACAGATGTAGACCTCGTCGACCACGCCTTCCAGGAGCATCTTCTCCAGTTGGTCGCAGCTCCCGAGGTATTCGAGGTGGTGGGGTTCAAACGCCTCCTGGCGCGCCGGCTCGTCATCCACGAACCCGATGATATGGTAGCCGTAGTGCAGGTGGCTCTGAATGATGTCGACCAGTTTCCGCGCGCGCTCGTTGGCGCCTACCACCACCACCCGGCGGAAGTTGAACCCCTGTTTGCGCGCATACTCCAGAAACACCCGCAGCGCCAGCCGAAACATCAAGATGAACGCCAGCACCAGGATGCCGAACGTCAGGAAGAACTCCCGGCCTACCCCCTGCCGCGTGAAAAACGTGATCACGAATCCGCTGAAAATCAGCGCCACAATCACCGATTTCAGCACCGCCCCCACCAGCCGTTTCAGGTTGTCTTCCCGGGGGAAGGCGAACAGCTGCTGATCCGTGGCCGCCCCGCACCACACCAGAATAAACACGCAAAAATACGCCAGATTGCTCCTGGCAAAGTCCTGGAATGACTGCCCTTCGGGCTGAAGCAGCAGCAGCGCCCCGGCAAAGGCGCACACCGCGCACACCAGATCGCACAGGGCCACCGCCAGCCTGATCAGCCTGGACCGCCGACGAACCGCCATCTTCCCCCTTCCGGCCCGCTACCGCCCGGGCCGCGCATTCCCCCACGAGGGGCATTTAGTGAGAATTTTACTATATTTTGCAGGATGCGTCAAGATTCCCCCATCCCGCCCAATCGTGTTAATTATTTGTAGATCAATGGGTTATGAAAAACAACCGCGCCGCGCCGGGTGGCGTACCCGTGCGGTTCAGGCAGACCCGCTCCCCGGCACACACACGCTCCCGGTGCGATGCGCTCCGCAAGGGTAACCCGCCAGGAGACACGATGATTTCCGGAGAGTGCGCCCGGAGGGAAGCGTCCGCTGCGCCTACGCCTTGAACGCCCCGGAGGTGACGCCCCGCACAAAGGGTTTTGTGGCGTAGGTGAAAAGCACCAGCAGGGGAATGCTGGCCGTCATGTAGGCGGCGAACAGGCAACTGTAATTCTGCACGAAATTCGAGGTCGCCAGCACATACAGTCCCGAGGCGATCACGTGATACCGCCCGTCGGTATTGACGATGAATGGCCACAGAAAGTTGTTCCAGGTGCCGAGAATGTTCATGATCGCCACGACCGACAAGACCGGTTTCGACAGGGGCAGCACAATGTCCAGGTAGATCCGGAAATGGCCCGCGCCGTCAATGCGGGCGGACTCGAACAGCTCCTCGGGAAGCCCGTCGAAGAATCCCTTGAACACAAACGTCGCGAAAACCTGCCCGCCCGCGATGTACGGCAGCACCATCGCCCAGTAGGTGTTGAGCAGGCCGAGATTCCGCACGACCATGAACGACGGCACCAGGGTGAGCGCGGCGGGAAACATCATTGTGCTGATGATGAAATAGAAGATGAGCCGCGAACCGTAAAACCGGTACCGCGAGAGCAGGTAGGCGGAGATCGAGCCGAGCATCACCACCCCCAGCGTCGTCGCGCCGCATACGACGAAGGTGTTGATCATGAACGGACGCAGCGAGCCCCACGATACCCGGTAGCCCTTGGTCGCCGCATGCCAGTAACGGCCCACGGCGTCCCACCCCGTGGCTTCGGCCAGCTCGCCCGCATCGGTTTCGACGCGGAATACCGTTTCCGAACCCGAGACCGCCGCGACGGCCGCCCGGGCCAGGCCGTTCAGGTTCTTCGGAAACCCGAAAAAGGCGTGGTCCATCTCGTAATTGGCGCGGAATGAGTTGTTGAGGGCAAACGCGAACGGGACGAGCGTCAATGCGCCGAACGCGCCGATGCAGAGCATCAGGGCCAGGTCGCGCGCACGGCGTTGCCGGTCCCCGGTCATCCCCGTCCCTCCAGTTCCGCGGTGGACTTGAAATACCGCATGTTGAGGACGGTGAGCCCCAGAATGATGAAAAACAGGCACACGCCGATGGCGCAGGCGTATCCCATGCGCTGGAAGCTGAACGCGTTGAAATACATCCACAGGCCGGGGACCATGGTCTTGAAGCCCGGCCCGCCCTTGGTCAAAATGAACAGGCCTTCGAAGGACTGCACGCCCGCGATGATGGTCAGGATGAGGATCAGCTTGAGCTGGCTCATCACCATCGGGATGTCGATGCGGAAGAACTTCTGGACGCCCGTGCACCCCTCGAGCAGCGCCGCTTCGGTCACGCTTTCGGGAATCGACGACAGGCCCGCGTAGTAAATCAGCACCTCGAATCCGCCCACCCAGGGAAAGCCCACGAACGCCACCGCCACCAGAGCCGTGGACGGATCGCTCAGCCAGCCCCGGACGCACTGCTCAAACCCCGCCGTGCGGAGCAGCTCGTTCAGCATGCCCCGGTCGTTGTAGATCATTCCGTACCAGATCAACTGCACCGCCACGCCCGGCACCACCACCGGCACCAGGAACAGGATCCGGAACAGGTACCGGCCCTTCTCACGCGAAAGGGAATGGATCAGCTTCGCCACGACCAGCGGGACGGTCAGCCGGACGCACACCGCGAAGGCGGTCAGAAACAGCATGTGCAGCAGCGAGGGCAGGGTTGTGGGATCGCGGAAGAGCAGTTCAGCGTAGTTGGCAAACCCCACGAAACGCGATTCGCTGCCCACTTCAAACTCGAAAAAGGACTTCGAGAACGCCCAGAACACCGGCACATACACAAACACCACCAGCAGCGACATCTGCACCGCCAGCAGGGCGTAGCAGGTCAACGTGAACCGCGCCCGGTACCCGAACCGCGGTGTGTGCCGGCTACTCATGGGGCAGTCCTTCCCTGCCCGCCCGCAGCGGCGCCAGCTCCGCCCACCGCGTTTCGAGACGCACCATGTCGATGGGCTTCCGCAACCGCAGGTTCCGCGTGGCGGCGTGAACGTTGTCCACCTGCCAGCGCATGAACTCCTCGTGGCCGATGCCGTCGTTCAGATACAGCTCGAGCATGCGCGCCTGGATGTCATTGAACTTCAGGTCGAACGTGTACACCCATTTTGTCGTGGTGTACCGCCGCTCGAGGATGTCGGCAAACGGCTGTATGGCAGGCAGTACGGGCACGCCGGCCACATTGGGAAGCATCGACGGATACTCGTTGACCACCCGTACGTAGTTCTCCGGCACCATGAGGAACTGAAGGAGGGCGATCACCCGCTTCAACCGCTCGGACGTGGCCGGATCGCCCGTGTCGCTGCAGGCGCTGTTGCTCACCTCATACTGCGTGCCCGCCCCGCCAATGACGCACATGTCGGTGTTGGACGCGAACCGGGACGTTCTCGCGGTGAATCGCGGCACATAGAAGACGCCCCAGTCGAACGCGAGCTGCCGGTCGCCCGTCAGCCGGTAGGTGAATTGCGTCGACATCCACAACATCGCCGCTTTCTGCGTCACAAACTCGCGCGCGAGGTCCGTGCCCATCAGGTTCTGATTGCAGTATTGCCGCAGATCGTGCAGGTGCTTCCACAACTCGCCGTACCGGGGATCCTTCTCCGTAAAGAACCCCTGCTCGAACAGGAAGCACAGCTCATCCCCGTCCAGATAGCCCTCCAGATAGGCTTCCCGCACGGGATCCTGCACCAGATCAATGCCCGGCAGAATGTCGTGGTAAAGCTGGTCAAACACCAGGTCGACGGTCCAGTCGTTAAAGGAATCGCGGTTCATCAGGAGGGGGATATAGCCGGCGGCCTTCAGCTTCGCCATCGACTCGAGCCAGTCGTCCCACGTTGCCGGCGGCTCGATCCCCACCTCACGGAAGATGTCCTTGTTGTAGAAGATGCCCGTCTCGACCATGTCGAAACTGATGCAGTAATTGCGGTTGTCGGGCGCGGCCTTCCCCCGGCTGATGGCCTGGTACTTGAACATGTCCCACCATTGCTCGTACCCCGGCAGGGACGGGTCGCCCTGCTCGCGCACAAACGGGTTGGGCGCCTCGAGGTAGGGGTCCAGCGGCACGTACCAACCCTTCTGCACGTCGACCCACACGTCCTCGACGTTCACCATCAGGATGTCGGGGGCGTTGCCGCTGCTGAGCTGGGTGACGAGGTATTCGCGCACGCCGGGAACGGTAATCAGTTCGACCCGCGTATCCGGGAACCGGGCCTCGAAATCCCGGACCACCTCGGCCATGCCTTTGAGCGGTTCCCCCAGCCCGAATGGCGTCGTACCCGGCATGTACTGCTGTCCCGGCACGAATTTGATGACAAACCTGGCGTCAGCGCCATTGTCGCGGTGTTCCGGCATCCCCGTGACGAATTCGCCGCCTGCCCGCGGCCACAAAAGCCACGCGCCCACAGCCACAATCACCGCCAGCGAAACGCGCCTGACGTATGTCCCCCAAGACGCCATCGTGGGCGTCATGATATCCGATCACGGGTCCGGAGCCAAACCCGCGCACCCGTAACCGGTTCTGCCGCCGTCTTGCAGCGCAGGCGTCCCGCCTGCATTCTTGTCGTGCAGGGCCTTCGCTTATGCGCGTGATGCGCGGATTCGCCGCCTGGCCCGCCGCCGCGGCCGCGGCATGGGCGCCGCCGGCCGCTGCGGTTCGGGACGCGCGATCCTGGCGCATCCGCACCCCGCCTTACTCGAACTCATCGTCCTCTTCTTCCTCATCTTCGGCTGGTCCCAGGTTAGCCACGTCCTGACCCGCGATTTCGAGGACTTCCTCGGCCGCGAAAATAGGGCAGCCAACGCGGATGGCAATGGCGATCCCGTCGCTGGGCCGCGAATCGATCCGGAGAACCTGCTCGATCTGGCCGTCGACGGACTGCTGCTCGACGTTGAGATGGGCGTAGAAGGTCTCGTTTTCGAGTTTGTATATCGTAACGGACTTCAGCTCGCCGCGAAGTCCGGCCAGCACGTTGCAGATCAGGTCGTGGGTCATGGGCCGCCCGAGGTCCTGGTGGATCATGCCGGTATGGATGGCCTGCGCCTCCGCCCGGCCCACCACGATGGGCAGGACGCGGTCGCCATGGCGCAGCAGCACAACCGGCGGATGGTGCTCTTCGCTGAAGCTGACCCCCAGAATATCCATTTCAAGCATGGCGTCCTCCTCTTCAGACCCTGCAGATCACATGCCGTTGCCGGTTGACTGTCCGGTTCCGAGTGTACGCGCCCCCGGATACCCTGTCAACGACAGGACAGCCGGCGTGGCCCGGTGGCGGGGTGCGGGATGTCTCGTGCCCGTATGCGCGATCCTGCTCCCGGGCCGGGCTCTCTACACCGGCCCCGTCGCCCGTGTCCCTTCGAGATCTAGGATGACTTCATGCGCGATCACGTCGGCCATGGTTTCGAAGTCGGATGGATGCTCTTCGAGAAAGCGGCGGATGTTCTCTGCGTACGGGGCTCCGTTTTCCAGAACGCGCCTTACGCTCAGTGACAGCAGGCGCACCCTTTCGCATACCTCGCCGAGGCGGTGCTTCTGCACGAGCGAGAAGATACCCTTGTCGTTCGAGGTACAGGGCGCGACCGCGATGTAGGGTTTGTGGTGGACCAGGCATTCGTTGAATATTCCCGCTGAAGGACGGGCTGCCACGCAGTCGGCCACGGCGAGGAAATCCTCGAAATCCCTGGTATAGCCAAAAGGAAACAGCCGGATGATGGGCGTTTGGGCAGCCAATCGGCGCGCTCTGGCGAGAATCCGCCTGTCTTTACCGCACATGACCAGGAGATTCAGAGGGATTTGCGGTCCCGCGAGCATCGCATAGACGGCGTCGAGGATGAATTCGCCGCCCAGGCTGCCGCTCGCGATCAACACGCAGGGCAGGCCGTTGGTGATGCCCAGACGCCGTTTGATGGCTCGAGTATCCCGCTTGGCGAAGTGCTTCGCCTCGACCAATGGACCGACTTTGATACATTGGCATGAATTGCGCCGGGCCGCCTCTTCCCCATCCCGTGCATACAGGAACTCTGCACGCCCCCGCAGGACTTCGTACCAGAAGGATGCAACGTAGCGGAGTTTCTCGCCCAGAGACGCCTCGGGAGCAAGGAAACGCTGGAAGTAGGCCGATTCCAGGTCAAAAGAGCGAATCGCGGAAGCGGTCTCGTCGAAGTAGCAGAAATGTTTAGCCGCAGGCTGGACATTATCGAGAAAGATAGAGTAGGAGGTTGTATAGATGTGCAAAGGGATTGCGTTTGACAAGGCATAGACGGCAAGCGTCTTGTTGAATCCGTCCACGGTGCTGACGATGAGGTCCGGGGCGTGCAAATCCAATAATCGGTAGAGCTTTGTTGTATTCAGGGCTTCCAAAACAGGCATCGCCAGCGCTCTGGTCATGAACGCGCCCCAGAAATCCGCGAATGCAACCCAGTTTCGGCGCATTACCCAGTTCCAGAAAGGCTCGAAACAGTTCATGAAATGAGAACGCAAGATATCGTTTGCCGCGATGTTGACGATTTCAGCCTCCATGCGACTGTGGATGATGTCTTCCACGATCCGGGCCACGCGTTTATGGCCAGACCCCATGTTTTGGTGAAGGATGAGGATGCGCAGGAGCCTTTTGACGCCTTCTTGCTCAGCGACGCAGCATTCCATGCGCGCGGCTATGATACGTCCCTCCCTTCACCCTTCTTCCGAAGGGCACTTTCGGCGGAGGCGGTGTCGCCCAGTACGAATTCGCGGAGTTTTCGGACCGCTCGGGAGAATTGCAGGAAGGTGCGAGCGGTCGCGCCAACAAACAGGCCCGGCAGCCCCGGCAAGAGAGGATTCAAATAATACCTCAGCCGCCGTTTCCAGAAAGACTCTGTGTGGTATTCCAGGGTGATCATGACAAGCTGGTGTCTCGAGGGCCACGCGGCCCACGCAAGCATTCGGAGCATTCGCGTGAACCGGTCGAGCGCCCAAAGTTTGGCCGCGACGCGGTAGTTGCCGTAGAACACGCCAAAGGCCGCCTTTCGCGGGCTTGTGCGGCGAAGCAATGGAAGGAGGACGATGCGCGAAAACAAACGGCATTCTCTGTCCGTGGCGGACACGCGGAGCCGGGGGAGAAAGTCCCCTAGATGCGGCATGGTCTCGTCGCGATAGTATTCGTCGAAGAAATAGGAAAAGAAACGGAGAATCCGCAGAAACTCGCACACTTCGGCCTGCTCGTACACATAATCCCAATCCATTTCACTTCCACACAAGCGAAGCATGGCCGCCACGTCCACGCAGACCTGCAGCATCCCCGTGTCAAAATCGTGGCCATGGCCCAAGTGGCGAATCAGATTCAGGAATTCGTCCTCATGGGAAAGCCGCCACTCGGCTCCCTCGACGTGCCGGGCCCGGCTCCACACCAGAGCCATATCCTGCGAAACCTTGCCTATACCCCCGTTGCCCGTGAACAGCCAGTTCACATCCACCAGCATTCGCAAATCCGGGTGCCTGAACTCCGTCTGCCCAACATAATTCACGCGCGCATCGTGCAGAGCCTTGCACGGATGCAGCCGAAAACCCGCAGCCATCAGGGCGGATTCGACCTCATGGCGGTCTGCCTCCGGGATAACGAGATCGACATCGCCGCAAACTCTTAGCTTGGGCCGAATATAGTATCGCTCAGCAAAGGGAATTCCTCTGATAAATGCATATCGCGCATCTGTGTCCGCGAGAGTATCACGCAGCAAGGTAATTGTGGCTAGTACCCTACGCCGATGTCTGAGCCAGCGGCGCCATTGCACGCTCAGCATGTATAGCAACTCGTTGGTGCTGGGCACGCTATCTTCCGCAGGTGCATAAAGGGCCGAAAAGAGGAAGGGGGCGGTCTTCTGAAGCTGCGATTGGCGGAAAAGGAGAATAGGTTGTGACTGGCCTTGTAGACCGGTCCCGTGGATGGCAAGTCCAGGAGTCGTCTCGCGTGCCGCAGCTATAACTGGACTGTCGATCATGGTCCTCACTCTCTTGGGAGCCATTGTATTCCGTAGTGAGACAAATCAGTCAAATGGAAAGGAGGTCTCACTGATAAGACGAGCGGTATCGAGGGAGTTTCCGTTTGTAACATGATAGGCTCGTACTCGAGAGGCAAGTGTTGTCGCAAGTTCATACGCAAGCCGCTTATGATGAGGAGATCGTCTGCCTATTCGGGGCAGAGAAGCGCGATTTGTGAAGCATGCTTCCTGGAATCTCCAGAAGTACTCTTCTCTGCTGATTGGATGGGCATTGGATCTTGCTCCAAAATCTGACTCTAGGAAGAAGACGTGTGTTGGTGCAATTCTGTCCTGGCTGTCCACCACGGTAAACGCATCAGCTAGATTGACAGTCCATTGCTCTTCCCCGCGAACGGAAAAACGGAAGGGGTCTCTTCTCAGGTGACCCAGGTCCGGGAATTCCGAGAAATGGAAGTCCGAGAAAGTAGCGCCCACAGGGAATGGGATTATTGTGGAGGTATGATAGGACATGACTGCGTAGTCGTCGCACACTAGCCGAAAGCCCATTCGGAGTAACGCTGCAAGTATGGAAGTTTTACCTGCGCTAGAAGCGCCGGCAAAAATTGCGGCTTCGCCTCTGGAATTGGCTACGGCGCAAGCGTGTAAAGTGCAGATCGGCTTCTCCAGATTCAGCGCGATATGAATGAACAGTTGGCGGAAAGCAATCCAAGCCTTCGCTCCCGCAGTTTTTCGGGATGCGAACCCGACTTCTGGACAACACATCACGACGTGATTATCCGGTGAGTCAAAACAGACCAGTCTGAAGGTGGGTGCATCGCATTTCCCGTTGCCAAGGGAGAATTCTCTTAGGAAGTGGTCAATGTGTTCTCGCATTGGGCGGCATTCGCTGAGCACAGCAAGGTCCTCTTCGAGGACACGATAGACCCTAGCGTGATTACCGGGAATACTCATACAACATCCTCTCGTGGAATTAGACCGTGCAGAACTAGTGTTTCCGCAGAACGTCAGCGATGGTCTCTCTGTCGGCTTCGACTTGAATCTCTTCGGAGTTCCGGACGTGCAGACTACCGTCCGTGTGATGGACGACACATATAAGGGTGTAGGAACCTTCGGGTAACGAGTTAAAGAAGTACCTCCTGCAGCCGCCAAGAGGCAAGTAGTATGCGCGTCCGTAGCGTGTCACCAATCTAGCACTTCCGGCATTAGAGAACTCTTCGTCTCGATAGAGACTCGGATCAGAAAGGTCGGACGGACTAATGCTTCCAGGGATCAGGAACATGGAGGAGGCCCGTTCTTCTTCGGCAAGTTCGACTATCCCTGATACCCAGCCGTGCCCTCCTGCATCGAAAGTCACACGTGTTTCGCCCCCAGATTCTATAACGGCTTCGACATGTTCCTGAAGAATAGCGTTTCCCATGGCCATACTCGCAGAAGGCTTTGGGAGACTGCGATCAATATCATAGAAAGGCGAGCGTATCCCCATAATGACATCATATTTGCCGGGTTGCAGACGCAGTTTCCATTCAGGGGCGTTGCGGAGTGGATACTCCATTCTCGGTTCGCCGTTCAGAACGCGCGCAAGGCTATCCGTTATCGTGAATGAGCTGTCGTCGCTGTCGACTGGTCTGCACCACACCCCACATCCCTCAATCGGGGCTCTCAATCTGTCGCCATCCAAAATGACATCAACGTGCAGAGTTCCCGGGGGATTAAGCAGAATCTCGACGAAGGTTTCTTGTCCCTGTCTCACGTCTACTTCGGTTTGCGCATCCAATCCGTACTCGGAGGCGTAGGTGACAAGCTCTGCCTTCCCTGTTGGGACGTTCTCAATTCGGAATTCTCCGTCTCCATTCACACGCCCGTCATCCGAGCCACTTCTTATCCGTTCCCATACAGCGGGATCTTTCGCATCAAAAGTAAGCTGAGAATCATTACGCGAGACCCACTTCAATACAACGCGCGCTTCAGGCACAGGTTTCCGAGTATGAGCGTCGAGTACTTGCCCAACGATAGCACCTTGTCGAGCGGGCAGCATGGTGATTGTCAGGTCTGTTCCGCCAACCGGCGTATCCGGAATCCGAACGCTCTCGTATGCCTCGTGGGTTAAACGCAGATCCGTAGAGATATACTTGGAAGGGATTTGACCCATGTCGAATCGGCCATCGACGTCTGAGAAGGCGGGTCCCAGAAAACGCCCGTCATTGAGCGATCCGCTTATCTCTACTCCCTGAATCGGCTTTCCCGTCTCATCGAGAACGGTTCCCCGGATCCGATGCGCAACGTCTGTAGTAAGGACGAGACGCAGATTCTCCTGCATCTCTCCGGGCTCAAGCATCACCGAAGGGTTTCCCGACGGCGTTATCTCCAGTCCAACAGGAGCGTTCGCTACCTGCAAGCCGGGCGATGACAAACGCACCACGAGCGCGTATTCGACCTCAGGGGTCAAGCCATCAATTATGAACGCGCCAGTGATTCCTGTTGGTTTCGATTCGGACCTGTCGCCCGTCCCCTGCTTCCTCGCAACCACCACGGCATGAGGGACAGGGCGCCCATTGCTATCGACAACTTGTCCGCTGACTCCTGAAGATTGAAGGAGGACAAGCTCGACGTTTTGTGCTTCTCCAGTACCGGCCGCGATTGTGCGTGCATTGGGGCGGTAGCCTTTCGCCTGAGCTTCCAATCTGTAGCGAACCCCCGAATACCGAACGGCAAAAGAGAAACTACCGTTTTCGGTTGTCTCACACGTTGTTTCCGAAGCGGCGTCCTGGATTCCAAGGGCCTTCAATATTTCACGCGCTCTTGAAGATAGAGCACAACAAACTAAAGCCGACGCGACAGGCTTTCCGGCTTCATCGACAACGCAACCCGTCACCTGTTCATTTGGCGCAGTCTGCACGGTCACGAGCAGTGATTCATTAATTCCGGGTGCTTCCACTTCCGCCCGCTCTGGCAGAGTCGGCTTCCGCGTGTTTGCCACTGGAGGCTTTCCGTTCGTGCGGAGAATTCCGAAAGACCAGAGCAAGATGCCGAGAATTAGACAGAGTAACAGAGTCGCTAAAAAAAGTTTTGCACGCATTGCGACGCCTTTATGCAAATCAGATTGCGTTTTCGGTCAGTATCTTGTTGGTTTGTGCTAGCAAAGCAATGATCAAGCGAGAGGCACTGCTTGCATCTCCAAGGGCTTTCTTGAGATGCCCTTGCCATTTGCAAGCCCTCTGAGATCTCTACTGCTCGCTAGCCATGATGTGAAATATCTCCCATCTCCTCGGGTGGGATGGCGCTGTAATTGCAGTAGTCGGGTACTGGGTTCGTCCACGGGTCTTCACAGAAATCGGGATTGTCAAGAGTCCCAGGGCCATTGCAGTTGTCGTCGTATTCCGATTCCATGCCTGCGTTCCAGCATTGATCCTCGCTAGCATCTGTTCCCGAGCCGCAGACATCAGCGTAATTCTCGGCGGGTACATCGGAAGGGCTGCAATAGTCAGGGTCAAGATTTCCGCCGAAGCTACCGGGTCGACACACATCGCCACTTGGGGTTTCGCAGTCGTCGGTTTGCTGGCTAGTGCAGTCACCTATGAGCGCATATGCTTTCTTTTCGCCGCTACCGAGTAGAACGAAATGCGTCAACGCAGCGAGGCCGCCCGTGCGCCCAATTCTCTGTATGAACTGTCTGCGTTTGATGTTGCGCTTGTTGTCCTTAGCCATCATTGATTGCCTCCTTTCACGTTTAAGAAAAGTCAGAAGCACCGGGATTCTTATGTTTCAGAAACGGTCTGTCTCATCAGTCTCGTTTGTGGCTCCTTGCCCCAGAAGCCTTGCAAAGGCTTCTGGAAAATCCTTCTGCATCCGCCATGCGACGTAGGCACCCCTTTCGATCGAAGCGCGCACCAGGCGACATTCCCAGTCCTCGGGTGCGCCAAATCCTCCGGTCGCTTTGGAGATATCCCAGGGGCACGGTCGCCTGCAAAGCTGAATTGCCCAACAAGAGGCACATTGCGTTTCCACTGCTCTGTTATAAAGGTGCCAGAAGTGTCTGCAAAGTGAGACATTGGGTCCTGTTTCCAGACTTCCCAATGAGAAAGCAGACATTCCCACAAAACGATGACATGGGTACAGTGTGCCGTCGGCGCCCACAGTAATCGTACCGTGGGAGGCACCGCATTTGAGGGCAATTCCGGAGGCTGTGACCGACGTTCCCTGAGAGCGTATGAATCTGGCGTAGGGAAAATACTTCGGTATTTTGGATCTCCGAAACTCCTCGAAAAGAATGGGGAGGATATCATCCTGTTGGCGACTAATGGCCGTCCGCTCCATTTCAGTGAGCAGAGGATCGCCGTCGCGCAGAGGGTCTCTTGCGTAGGCGATCCCAATGCGAGAGAAGCCGAAATCATCAAAGAAACGTATGAGATCGAGCAGAGGGGGTGAGTCTTTTGTTATAGTGCAGCGCACCGTTACCCTCTTCCTTCTGTTCATAAGGCGCCTTATGCCCGCTGCTGCCGCGGCATAGGATCCCCCTCCATTGTGACAAGGCCGCTGTTGATCATGGATTTCGGGTGGCCCATCGAGGCTGACCATAAGACCGAAGTTGTGCTTCTTGATGTAATGGATGACCATATCGTCAATCAGGGTGCCATTTGTGGTCATGGAATAGCGGATGGTCTTGCCATGCGATCTGGCCAGACGGTGGCTATAATCCATCAAGAATCTAAACACAGGCTTGTTAGTTAAGGGTTCGCCGCCAAAGAGCGTGATGTCCAGTTTCTTGGCATTGCCACAGGCCGAAAACAGCCAATCTATGGCATCTTTGGCGACCTTCTTCGACATCAAGCCTTTGCGTGGTTGATCACGAAAAGTCTCGCAGTAGCAGTATTTGCAGGCGAGATTGCATGTTTCGGCCAATGCGAGTTCCAACTTCGTCCATGGCCCTTCATACCTTCTGTCGAGTTGCCGCTCAATCTCGTCGTCTGAGATAGAGAAATCGGGGACGTCAAACAGGCCGTTCGCGGCCAGGAATCGGACCTCGGATACGATGGTTTCGATTTCTTCAGGTGACTGCTGCGTTTCAGAAGCCAATTGAGAGGCGGCGTCCTCAATCGGCATAATGAGGCATAAATCCAAGAGTCGGTATGTGGGAGCATCGATGTGAAAGAACTGAGAAGTGCTTAGCACGTAAACGAAAGGTTCCCCGAGCTTTGTGAAAAGATGATAGGGGGTAACCCTTTGGCGTTCAAAGGTATTAGGAGGTGTAGTGTTATTCTTATAACCCCAAAAGGAAGTAGCCATTTAATTCCCCGCATCTAAAGGCTGTTTGTCTTGTAGCATAAGTCAGGAATACTGTCAAGAGGTTTATATAGGTGTCACCTGTAACGTCTAGTCCATATAGGGATAGTGATGACAGAGATGATCCGGAAGGGCAACAAGTCAATGAAGGGCATTATCCCCGCACGCTCTGGAAACAACGATTGCGGAATATGCGGGGAATGGTACGCTGCGTTCCCCATCTTGTCTGCGACACATGACGCGTGCATGACGTAATGTGGTCTTCCCATGTCTAGGGCTAGGTGCATGAAGAATTTCCGGAAGGTGACCCACGCGGGACGGCCCAAGGGTGCCACAACCGCTAAGCCAACTTCTGGCGAGCAGAGAAGGGCGTGCGACTCAGGCCCGGCAGCCCCGGCAAGAGAGGATTCAAATAATACCTCAGCCGCCGTTTCCAGAAAGACTCTGTGTGGTATTCCAGGGTGATCATGACAAGCTGGTGTCTCGAGGGCCACGCGGCCCAGGCAAGCATTCGGAGCATCCGCGTGAACCGGTCAAGCGCCCAAAGCTTGGCCGCGACGCGGTAATTGCCGTAGAAGACGCCAAAGGCCGCCTTTCGCGGGCTTGTGCGGCGAAGCAATGGAAAGAGGACGATGCGCGAAAACAAACGGCATTCTCTGTCCGTGGCGGACGCGCGGAGGCGGGGTAGGAAGTCCCCCAGACACGGCATGCTTTCGTCGCGATAGTATTCGTCGAAGAAATAGGAAAAGAAACGGAGAATCCGCAGAAACTCGCTCGCTTCGGCTTGTTCGTACACATAGTCCCAATCCATTTCGTTTCCACACACGCGAAGCATGGCCGCCGCATCCACGCAGACTTGCAGCATTCCCGTGTCAAAATCGTGGCCATGGCCCAGATGGCGAACCAGATTCAGGAATTCGTCCTCATGGGAAAGCCGCCACTCGGCTCCCGCGACGTGCCGCGCCCGGCCCCACACGAGATCCATATCCTGCGAAACCTTGCCTATACCTCCGTTGCCCGTGAACAGCCAGTTCACATTGTCTTTCGCTCCTGAACGGCGAAGCGGAGAGGACAGCTTTCTGTCTCGCCGACATGCCATCCGCTGAGATTTGCTGTGAAGATCTCTTAAACCCTCCACCAGACCGCGATCAGAGAGCGACCTGCAAAGAAAACTCTTCGCCTTCATTGATCGTCACGGTCTCCTGTTTCCTCCGGTGCATGCCCCCTGTTTCGGGAACGG
>JAAYAQ010000021.1 GCA_012719295.1 Candidatus Hydrogenedentota bacterium
CTGCTCATCGGCATGGCCTTCTTCGGCGGACTGATGTGGACCATTCGGGGTTTGACCCGGACCCGGCACCCGCTGGCCCTTGCGCTGGGAAGCCTGGTCATGCGCACCGCGCTGGTGGTGGCCGCGATACTGCTTGTCTGCCGCGACGAATGGCAGCGCTATGTCGTTGTCCTGGCGGGCGTGTTCATTGCCCGGCTGGTGGCGGTGCGCCTGTGGGGGCTGCCGCGCCTCCCCGGCATGAAACCGCCGAAATCGGAAAGAGAGTAGCCCATGGAGATGTCCAGCGTCACACCGGATCACGATGTCCTCTGGCAATGGGGCGTGCTGCGCATCGATCACACGATTGCCTTCACGTGGGTGGTGATGGCAATTCTGATTCTGGCCTCGTGGCTCATCACCCGGCGGATCTCGACCGGGACGCGCATCTCCCGCTGGCAGCATTTGCTGGAGATGATCGTCGAGTACACCCGCAGCCAGATCCGGGAGATGGCCCACAGCGACCCCGACCGCTATCTGGCGTTCATCGGCACGCTGTTCCTGTTTATCGCAATCAGCAACCTGCTGGCGGTCGTGCCCTGGTTTGTGCCGCCCACCGCCTCCCTTTCCACGGCGGCGGCGCTGGCCATTTGCGTCTTCTTTGCGGTCCCGGTCTTCGGCATCGCGTCGTCGGGGCTCGGCGCCTACCTCAAGGAATACATCAAGCCTTCCCCCGTGATGCTGCCGTTCAACCTTATCGGCGAGCTGTCGCGCACGCTTGCCCTGGCGGTGCGCCTGTTCGGCAACATGATGAGCGGCGCCAAGATCGGCGCGATTCTGTTGAGCATCGTGCCGTTTCTCATCCCTGTGGTCATGCAGCTTGTCGGGCTGCTGACCGGGCTGATTCAGGCATACATTTTCGCCATCCTGGCCATGGTCTACATCGCCTCGGGAACGCGCGCCCGGAAGGAACGCAACCCCGAGGTTGAACCGGAACCGTCCGGAAACTAAAAGGAGAACACAGCCCATGTCGAGCGATGCCCTTATCGGAATGGTCTCCATCGCCACCGCCGGAATCACCATCGCCATCGGATCGATTGGCCCCGCGCTGGGGGAAGGACGGGCCCTGTCGGAAGCGCTTCGCGCTATCGCACAGCAGCCCGACGAGGCCGGCACCATCACCCGCACCTTGTTTGTCGGATTGGCCATGGTCGAGTCCACTGCCATCTACTGTTTCGTGGTTTCGATGATCCTGATCTATGTCAATCCGTTCTGGAACCACTTTGTCTCCTAGGCAGGACGTGGGGAACGCCCTTCCGGTGCGTTCTTCGATTTGAGCAAAGGAACAACGCGATGCATCGTGCACGTCAATGCGATCAACGGCTCCACAGGATCGGGGCCGTCCTGCTGGCGCTTCTGCTGCTTCTGGCGATGGCCGGCGCCGCCCAGGAAGGCGGGGCGCCGGTTGAGGAGACGGTCCCAGCCGCGGCAGGGCAGGACGCGGCTGCGCCGCCGGGAGGCGGTCTGGCAACTTGGACCACCACGATCGCGCAGGTCGTGAACTTCCTCATTCTTGTCCTGTTGATGAAGTACTTTCTTTACGGCCGGATCACCGCCGCGATCGACAATCGCGCCAAACGCATCGCTGCCGAGCAGCAGGACGCCCGGACGAAGCAGGAAGAAGCCGAAGCCAAAGGCCAGGCCCTGGAGCAGAAACTCGCCGAGCTGGAACACGACCGGGCGAAACGCCTCGAGGCGGCTAAGGCTGAGGCCGCCCGGCTGCGCGAGGAGCTTACGCAACAGGCCCGCGAGGAAGTCGGCCAGGCCAAGGCGCGCTGGCAGGACGCCCTGCGCCAGGAACAGGACCAGTTCATGCAGTCGTTGCGGGCGGAAATCGGCCAACAGGTCTGCGCGCTCTCCCGGGATGCCCTCGCCCGGCTGGCCAGTCGCGATCTCGAATCGGCCATGGTGGACGCGTTTCTCAGCCGCTTGAACACGGACCGGGATGCCCTCCGTCAGCTCCTGGAAAAGGCGGACCGCGGCGCCCTCACGGTTCGCAGCGCGTTCGAGATGCCCGACGGTGCGCGGACCCGAATCGAGCAGGCGATCACGGGAGACGGGCGGCTGGCACGGGTCCTGTTTGAAGTCGATACGGATCTCCTTTGCGGCATCGAATTGCGGGCCGAAGGCAACGCCATCGGATGGTCGCTGGAGAAGTACCTGGGCGAAGTGGAAGAGGATTTCCGAAAGACCCTTGGCCAGGCCTCCGGACGGGAGTAGGATTCCAACATGACCGACATCGCAATCGAGCAGCCGTCGCTGAAGGACACGTTGAAAGCGGCCTCCGGCGAACTCGGCCGGGTCCTCGAACGCCAGTCCCCTGATCTCGGCGTGTACGAGGTCGGCGACGTGTTGCGCATCGGCGAGGGGGTGGCGACGGTGCGCGGCCTGCCCGGCGTGCAGGCCGAGGAAGTCCTGCGCTTCACGGGCAACCGTCTCGGGCTTGCGTTCAACCTCGACCCGCGGGAGATCGGCGTCATCATGCTCGATCACGAGGCGGGCGTCGAGGCCGGAAGCCCGGTGCGCCGCACGGGACGCGTCATGGACGTGCCGGTGGGCGAAGCGCTTCTCGGCCGCGTCGTCGATCCGATGGGCCGCCCGCGCGACGGCGGCGGGCCCGTTCGGGCCGCCGTGCGCTATCCCCTCGAACGCGAGGCGCCCGGCATCATGGACCGCCTCCCCGTCACGACGCCGCTTCAGACCGGAATCAAGGTAGTGGACGCGCTGGTGCCTGTCGGCCGGGGACAACGCGAACTCATCCTCGGCGACCGGCAGACCGGGAAGACGGCTTTGGCCGTGGCTGCCATCCTGAATCAGCGCCAGTACGGCCTCAAATGCGTCTACTGTGCCATCGCGCAACGCAGCTCCGCCGTCGCGCAGGTCGTCGCGCAACTCCGCCAGCGCGACGCTATGGAATACACCTGCGTCGTGGCAACGACCGGAGACGACCCCGCCGGACTGCAATATGCCGCGCCCTATGCCGCCACCGCCATCGCGGAGTATTTCATGCACCAGGGCGAAGATGTGCTGGTCGTGTACGATGACCTGAGCGGCCACGCCATCGCCTACCGGGAGTTGTCGCTCCTGTTGCGGCGTCCGCCGGGCCGCGAAGCCTACCCGGGCGACATCTTCTATATCCATTCCCGGCTGCTCGAACGCGCAACGCACCTCGATGCCGCGCACGGCGGCGGTTCGCTCACCGCCCTGCCCATCATCGAGACCCAGGCCCAGAACCTCTCGGCGTTCATTCCAACCAACCTGATCAGCATCACCGACGGTCAGGTTTACCTCTCTCCCCGGCTGTTTCAGCAGGGGATCATGCCGGCCGTAGACGTCGGACGCAGCGTCTCGCGTGTCGGTGGTAAGGCGCAACTGCCCGCCTACCGAAGCGTCGCGGGCGACCTCAAACTGTCCTATTCGCAGTTCGAGGAGCTCGAACGGTTCAGCCGCTACGGCACCCGCCTCGAAGAGGAAAAACAACAGATGCTGGAGCGGGGACGCCGGGTGCGCGAAATCCTCAAACAGGGACAATTCGACCTGATGACCCCCGGCGAACAGATCATCGTGCTCCTGGCCGTCACGGAGGGACTCATGGATGACGTCGCCGTGGAACGCGTGCGCGACGCGGCGCAAACGCTGCGCGACGAAGTCAAGGTGAAATGCGCCGGCATTCTCGAGGCCATTGAGCAGGGCGAGAAACTCTCCGAAACGTTTCGTTCCGGTCTTCGCCAGGCCATTACCGAGAGTATTGGAGGACCCGCGGCGCGGGACGATGCCAGTGGAGACGATCGAAAACCTCAGTAGACAGATCGGGACCGCCCAAGACCTTCAGTCCGTGGTGAAAACCATGAAAGGCATTGCCGCGGTCGCCATCCGGCAATTCGACCGCGCGGTCGAGTCCCTCCGGGTCTATAGCGATGCCGTGGAACTCGGATTCCAGGTGCTCGCAAAACAGCAGCCGGAGGTGCTGGCCATGAATCGGAGCGATGAGGACGGCGTGCTGGCCGCCCTCGTGTTTGGTTCGGACCAGGGCTTATGCGGCTCGCTGAATCGAGACATCGTCGACTACGCCCTCCACCATCTGAACCAGGGACCGTTCTCGTCTCGCACGCGTTTCTTCGCTCCCATCGGCATCCGGCCGTTCGGCGAACTCGAAGCCCGCGGCGAGACGGTCGAGACGCCGTTCGCGGTGCCTCATGTGATTGAGGGCCTCATCCCCGCGGTTCAGGATGTGCTTGTGAGCGTCGAGGAGTGGCGGGAACAAAAGAACGTCTCCCATGTCATGCTTTTCAACAACCGGCCCCGGCGCGGCGCGAGCTATGAACCGCACGCCCTGCAACTGTTGCCGCTGCCGGTGGATTGGCTCCGGGAACTGGCCGACCGGCCCTGGCCCACCAACCAGCTTCCGGGCTATCCCGGCGACTGGCAATCGCTTTTTGCGTCACTGGTCCGGCAATACCTCTTCGTGGCCCTCTTCCGGGCGTTCGCCGAATCGCTGGCCAGTGAAAACGCCAGCCGCCTGGCGGCCATGCAGGCGGCCGAGAACAACATTGAAGAGAAGATCGACGAGCTCCATGCCCGCTACCACCAGCGGCGCCAGGCTGCGGTTACCGAGGAATTGCTCGATGTGATCTCCGGGTTTGAGGCGCTCGAAAAGGAGTAATCCCCCAGCGCGGTCATCGCCCTGCCGGTATCCGGCCCGGCCGCGTGCGGAATCTCAACCAGATCGGTATGATAGAGCCATTCGGACGGAATCCCTGTTCCGGCGGCCGGAGCAATCGTGAGGAGTCGGCGTGAAGGAGTTTCAGCATCTGGCCCTGGCGCTCGGCCTGGGCCTGATCGTCGGGATCCAGCGCGAATGGGCGTCCAAATACGCCGGCATTCGCTCGTTTCCGCTGATCACCCTCCTGGGGGCGCTGAGCGCCATGGCGGCCATCCATTTCGACGGATGGGTGATCGCCGCGGCCATGGTGGCCCTCGCCATGCTCATCATTTTCGAGAATTACCTGCAGGTGCGGGCGGGCAGATCGGACATCGGCATCACTACCGACGCCGCCGCGTTCGTCATGTTCTTTGTCGGCGTCATTCTCGCCCTGGATTATACGGCGTCCGCCACGGCCGTCGCGGGGACCGTGGCGCTGCTCCTGCACTGGAAGAAACCCCTGCATGGGTTCGTGAAACGCATCGGCGAAGAGGATGTCCAGGCCATCATGCGCCTCATCCTCATCGCCCTCGTCATCCTGCCCCTGCTCCCCAACCGCGCCTTCGACCCCTTCGGCGTCATTAACCCGTTCAAAATCTGGTTGATGGTCGTGCTCATCGTGGGGATCAGTCTTGGTGCGTACATGGCCTACAAACTGCTGGGCGCGCGGGGGGGAATCCTCCTGGGCGGCATCCTCGGCGGCCTGATCTCCAGCACGGCCACCACCGTAAGCTATGCCCGGAACACCAGGCAATACCCCGAAACCGCCCCCGCGGCCGCCGTCGCCATATTCGTCGCGTCCACGGTGGTGTTCGGCAGGGTCATCTTCGAAATCGCCGTCGTCGCGCCCGAACTCCTCAGCGTAACGGTGCCGCCCCTTCTCGTCATGATGGCCCTGATGGCCCTCGCCAACGGCGTCCTCTTCCTGTGGACCCGGCCCGGCGGGCAGAACCTGTCCCAGGACAAGCCGCCCTCCGACATGAAAGCCGCCATCGGCTTCGGATTGCTCTACGCGGTGGTCGTTCTGGCCGTGGCCGTCGGCAAAGACCATTTCGGCGAACGGGGCCTCTACGGCGTCGCCGCGTTGTCCGGTCTGACGGAAATGGACGCCATCACGCTCTCGTCGGCTCAGCTCATGCAGAAGGGCGAGCTGTCGGCCGATGTCGGGTGGCGGCTGATCATGGTGGGCACGATGGCGAACCTCGTATTCAAAGGGATCGCGGTTGCGGTCCTCGGCAACCGCCACCTGGCGTGGCGCATGGCGTTTCTCTTTGCGATCGCGCTGGCGATCGGCGGCCTGATCCTGTACCTGTGGCCTTCCGTGACGGGCGCGGGCGCCGTGGCCGCGAGTGCCGGGTAAGCGCCCGGCCTATTCCAACATCTGTTCGCCTTCCTCCAGATCCATCTTGAGCGACAGGAAGTTCAGGATGTCCTTCAGGGTGATGATCCCCGCCAGCTTGTCTCCCTCGAGCACCAGCAGGCGGCTGTTGCCGGTCTGGCTCATGCGCGACAACGCCTGCATCGGGTCCTCGTCGGGGGAAATGCTGTTGGCTTCACACGACCGCTCCATGATCTCGCCCACGGGCGTTCCGTCCCAGGCTTCGCGCTCCACCGTGCGGATGTTGCGAGTCGACACGCAGCCCAGAACCGTGTCGCCTTCGACCACCGGGAACATTTTGTAGTGGTATTTGTACACGTAGTCATCCACAAGTTCCCGCAGCGAGATGTAACGGGGCACGGTGACCACGTCCGTGCGCATGAACCGCCGGAGGTTTTCCCCCTCGAGCGCGCGGCGGATCAGCAGGTGCTGATACGACGACTGCGACGCGGAGCGCATGAACATCCCGATAAGAATCCACCAGAAGCCGCCGAGCACATTGCCCGAGAACAGCGAAAGTACGCCCAGGGCAATGAGGAAGATGCCAAACGCGCCGCCCACACCCGACGCAAATCGCGTGGCCCAGCGGAGATTGCCCCGCCACGCCCAGAGCGCCGCGCGCAACACCCGCCCGCCGTCCAACGGAAACGCCGGCAACAGATTGAACGCCGCCAGCAGCCCGTTGAGCCCGGCCAGATACCGAAACAAGCCCTGAAGCAGACTGACGCCTCCGCCTCGTCCAACGGCGAATGCCGCCCCCAGAAACACCAGGGAGAGCGCGATACTCGTGGCGGGACCCGCCAGGGCCATCAACAGCTCCGCCCTGGCGCTGGACGGCTCGTTCTCCATGTCCGCCACGCCCCCAAACACGAACAGGGTGATGCTCTTGATCTGCAGCCCGAACCGACGCGCGACCAGGGAATGCCCCAACTCGTGCAGGATGATGGACATGAACAAGCCCGCCGCGCCCAGCACCGCCATCGTCCAGTAGGCGCGAGCGCTAAACCCCTCAAAATAATGGGGGAACAGCCCCGTGGCGAGCGACCAGGTCACCAGGACCGCAAGCAGTATCCAGGTCGCATCGGCTTCAATCGAGAATCCGAACAGCCGAAAGAGCTTGAACTTGTGCGTAAACATCTTCCGGGGTCTCCTCGCGTTTGTCCAATCCAGACATGCCCGTCTTGACAACCCGTCCGGTGTGGGGCCACGCGGGCCGGCGTGGTCAGTCCCATTTCCGTTTTTCACGGGTGCGCCAAGCGGCTCATGGGCCGCCGTTCCCCAGTATACAGGGTTTCCCGGCCTTTTGGAGAGTGGCGCGGGCATCCCGCCTGTGTTTCCGAACCTCAGGTGGATGCCCGCGCCACAGCAGATGCCGGCTAGAGCAGTGTCGCGTTCAGCTCGATACGAGTCCCCGCAAGCGCTTTCGAAACAGGACACCCTTCCTTGGCCTGATTGGCAATTTCAGCAAACCTCGAGGCGCTGATCTCCGGAATCCGCGCTGTCATGTCCAGGTCAATCCGGGTAATGGCAAATCCGCCCTCCACCTTGTCGATCGTCACCTTGGCGGTCGTATCGATCCGCTCGGGAGTGAACCCGGCGTCGCCCAGCAGCGCCGAGAACGCCATCGAGAAACATCCCGCGTGTGCCGCGCCGATCAGCTCTTCCGGATTGGTTCCCGGCGCGTCCTGAAACCGCGTCCCGAAGGAAAACGGCCCTTCATAGGCGCCACTGCCCAGCTTCATCGTGCCTGTGCCCTTGATCAGGCTCCCTTCCCAACGGGCTTCTGCTTTTCGAGTCGGCATTTCGCATTCTCCTTTTCGTGTTGGCTCCCGCTGCCTTATCGTACACCCGGCCGAACCTTCAATTCTCTGCCCGAAGTAGTATTCCGGACCCCAGCCCGGCCGTCCCCCGCGGTCATTTGGTTCTGACCTTATCCGCCTCAGAGAGAACAGATTCGCCCCTCCCGATAATCCTCAGACCGGAACAATGAGCCGCACGCGCCGATAGCCCCCGTCCCCCAGGGCAATCGCACTTAATGCGCCCCGCACAAAGGGTCTTCGTGAGACGGGTTGTTTGTGACCCCGGTCTTCGTCTCCCCTGCAAGAGCAGGGGTCCAGAGTCCTACTGGATTCCTGCTTACGCAGGAAAGACGTTAAAAAATGCCGTTGCCTCGTGCGCCGACAGGCCTGCAGGATTCCTGTGTGACCCCTGCCTC
>JAAYAQ010000162.1 GCA_012719295.1 Candidatus Hydrogenedentota bacterium
ATTGCGACAGGAGCAGCAGCAGCGGCATGACCAGGACCATGGCGGGGTTCTCCTTGCGTTGAGCTTGGCGAGAGGATACTGGAATGGCGCCGGGAATGCACGCGCGGGAAGGTGCTGTCGACGGGGCCACGGCCTCTGTTCGGCGGACTGTGGTCAGCGCACCCGGCGTGACGAGGCAACGGACCGGGCCTGCCTGCAATTGCGGTTGTTGAGGTACGTGTGAAGCCGCCCTGTGGCAAAACACGGCGTTCTGTCTGGAGTTTTGTCCGGTTGACTTCTTTCCGGCGCCTCTGCTTGAGTAAGGCAGGACGGAACAGGCGCAACACGAGGTGGGATACGATGTCACCCAGATTCGCGGATTTCGCAACAGTCGTGGTGGTTCTGTGTGTGATGGCGGCAACTTCACCGGGCGCCCGGGGCCAGGAACCGGCCTGGCCGGAGATCACCCGGGAATGCCGCCCATGGACGTATTGGTGGTGGATGGGCAGCGCGGTGGGCGCGGCGGAGCTCGAGCGGCACGTCAACCTGTATTCGAGCGCGGGGATGGGGGGCATGCACATCGTTCCCATCTACGGGGCGCAGGGTTGTGAGGAGCGTTACATCAACTACCTTACGCCGCAGTGGATGGCCATGCTCGATGCGGTCACCGCAGCGGCAGACGGCGCCGGGATGGGCATTGACATGACCACGGGGACCGGGTGGCCCTTCGGCGGGCCATGGGTCGACGACGAGAATGCGGCCGCGCGGGTTTTCGTGGAACCGCACGAACTGGCTGCGGGGGAGTCCCTGGCGGAGCCTCTCCGGTGCGGGGAGCAGCCGGAGGCCGCGCTCCGGGCTGTCGTAGCGTTTTCGGCGGACGGCGCCTGCACCGATGTGACGGACCGTGTCACCGCGGAGGGCCAACTGGACTGGTTTCCGGATCGTGGGCGCTGGACGGTCTACGCCGTATACCAGGGCTGGACCCGGCAGCAGGTGAAACGGGCCGCGCCGGGCGCCGAGGGCAACGTGATGGATTATTTCTCGAGAGGGTCTCTCGACCACTATCTGGCCCCATTCGACGCGGCGTTCAACAGCTATCGCGGCAAGCCGCCCCGCGCTTTTTATAACGACTCCTATGAAGTCTACAACGCCAACTGGACCGGCGATTTCTTCGAGCAGTTCACCGAGCGCCGGGGCTACGATCTGCGCGCGTTCCTGCCGCAGTTGGTCGGCCTGGGCGAACCCGACGCCGTGGGCCGCGTGCGTTCCGATTACTGCGAGACGGTCAGCGATCTGCTGTACGAACGCTTCACCGTGCCCTGGGTGGCGTGGTCGCATGCGAACGGGGCCCTTACGCGCAATCAGGCACACGGTTCGCCGGGCAATCTGCTCGATCTCTACGCGGCCGCGGACATTCCCGAAACCGAGGGATTCGGCCGGGGCGGGGCGGAGATCCTGATGACGCAGTTCGCGTCGTCCGCCGCGCACGTATGTGGAAAACGGCTGGTGTCGTCGGAATCCTGCACGTGGCTCGACGAACATTTCCAGGTGTCGCTGGCCGAGGTGAAACCGGCCATAGACCAGCTGTTCCTGGGTGGCGTCAATCACGTGTTTTTTCACGGGATGGCGTTCTCGCCGGCGGATGTGCCGTGGCCGGGCTGGCTGTTCTACGCTTCCACGAATTTCGGCCCGTCCAACACCTTCTGGCCCCATCTCCCGGAACTGAACGCCTACATCGCGCGGTGTCAGTCGTTTCTGCAATCGGGCGCGCCCGATAACGATGTGCTGCTCTATCAGCCCATTTACGATTACTGGCATCTCACGGACGGTGAGGGGGTGCCGTTGAGGCAGTTCTCCGTGCATTACACCGGCGACTGGCTCCATAAGGGCATGGTCCATTTCTACAACGCGGCGAAGACCATGGACGAGCTGGGTTTCACTTTCGATTACATCTCGGACAGGCTGCTGATCGAGCGCACGCGCGTCGTAAACGGCCAGCTGGATACCAGCGGCGGCCGCTACCGCGCGTTGATCTTGCCGGCGTGCACGCGCATGCCCGGCACAACCCTGGGCACGATTGTGAAACTGGTCGAGGCAGGGGCGACGGTGATTGTTGTGGATCGGTTGCCTTCGGA
>JAAYAQ010000635.1 GCA_012719295.1 Candidatus Hydrogenedentota bacterium
CGGCCTTCCGCGACGAGCTTATCCGAGTGGACCCCCCACAGGTAGACCGCCTCGCAACCGTCCTTCACCAGTGCCTCGACCTGCCTGGCATATTCGCTCAGGTCGTTGCCCACCGGCGCCGTCGGACAGATGATCCACTGGATCTTTCCGCCCATCTCGACACGGTACTTCCGCAGGGTGTCGAGCACGTGAGGCACCGTATGGATGACGAGGGTATTGATCCCGTTCTGTTCCGCGACCGCCATCGTCTCGATGATCTTATCGTCCGTATTGTAATGCGCGGCGAGATTGTAGACATACTTCAAGTCGCGGCTGTGCGTGAAGTGGGTCAACAGGTTTCCCCCAAGCAGGAGGCGGCTGACCTGCAAGTTCCCGATTCTGCCCTGGGGAAGCGCGGCAATGGGCGCTGCCTGCTGCGGGGCCGGCGCGGCCGGGTCCTGTCCACTGGCCTGCATCGACAGCGCCATGGCAGCAGGCGCCGCAAGCGCACTCTTCACGAACGTCCGGCGATCGGTCTTATGTAACATGGCAGATTCCCTCTCTGATCGCAATGCTCAGGACCCGCGCCTGGTTGATATCGACGAATTCGTGCACGCATACCGCAATCCGGCAGCCGGCACGGACTGTTTGCGATGACGACCGCGAATCACGATCGTGCCGGTGTGACTGGCCTGGCCGACGAAACGCCGAAGCATGGCTTCAGCACCCCCATGCGTTTGGGCCGAAATCCGCCCTTTGTGGATTTCCCATGGTCAATGGAGCCCCATTCACTTCAACGATCATAGAGCCGCATGCCGGATGTGTCAAGAGACCGCGAATGGACTTGCCAAGAGGCCATTTTGCGGGAATCGCCGGTGAGACAGCGCTTCGAAACGGGCGCCCGAAAGCGCCGCGATACGATACAGGGGTCGCCCTCCGCGATCACGATGCCCTTACACCCAACGGGAGAAGAAGCGCAATCGTCGGGGGGCTTTTCGACAACTCTCCATATTGGCGCCAGTTGGTGAAGGGGCGCGCAATACCGTACTTTCTCGACTCACACAAGCGGCCGCAGGAACTGCACGCTCTTGTGGATATTCTCGTCCGCGCCGTAGCATTCGAGCGAGACCACGCCGTCCCACTTGGTCTCCTTCAAGAAGGCGAGACATTTCTTGATGTTGTCCGCGTTCACGCCGCCGCCGATTGGGACCTCGCTGCACGCGATGCCGGTTTCTTCCCCGCGCGCCGCGGCCGCCAACCCTTCACTCACGTCCTTGATGTGGCAGTGCGACACGTAGGCGCGCAAGGTCTGCAGGTATTCGAGCGGCTCGTGTCCCGCAATGAACGAATTCCCCGTGTCGAAATTGCACCGCAGCCACTCGGAATCGAAGTGCTTGAACAGCTTGACCATGAACTCGCCGTCGTTCGTATAGGGGCCGTGCGGCTCGACATTGATGACAATCCGGTAATCCTCCGCCCAGGACAGCACTTGCCGGTAGTTGTCGCATGTGATGCGGAAAACCTCATCCCGGCTAAGGCCCTCGATTTTGAATGCGCCGTCCGTCGTGTCCACCATGGGACAGTCCAGCTCCGCCGCAAACCGGATGCATTGCCGCACATACTGTACGCCATACGCGGAACCATCCGGCCCCATGAGGGGGAACGCCCCGTCAATTTGCGAGATTTTCAAACCACGCTTGTCGCAATACCGTTTCAGCGCGCGCGGATTCGATTCCAGCGAGATGCCGGGCTCATAGCCCATGGCCTGGATGAAGTACTGGCCGTGAATCGCCCCAAACTCGAGATGTTCGATCCCATACTTGACCGCGGCATCCGCCGCCTTGTCAAACCCCCCGCTCAACGGACGCCAGTTGTCGGTGTGCATGCCGAGTTCGATCATGGTCGCCTCCCTGTCCGTACCGGTGCGTTTGCCCTGCGCACATTCCCCAGACCTCCTCATCGTCGCCGAGTGCGCTGCCTCCAGTCAAATGCGCGAAATCCCGGGAATTGGTGCAGCATGAACTGGGAATTGACCGCCCGAGCAAGCCATGCTGCTGCCCGATGCTCGCATCGAACGGAGGTTTCCATGAAACGCCGGGGACTTCACCCAGGAAGCGACTATCACCGGAGCACCGCTTGGTTTGACAGGAGCAAGTCACGCGCCTACTCTACCAGAGAATCCGCCGGGGCGTTGCTGTGCGAACCCGCATGAACGAATTGGGAATTCCATAACCGTGAAACATGCATCTCCCGTCCAATTCTTCACTGTGCTGTTCCTGATTCCGCTGGCAGTGGCTCGCGCGGAGAATGGCGGAGCCGGCGTGCCACATCCCGTCACCAATCCCGCCTCCCCACGCATGCTCGAGGGTTTCCGGGTGGCGGAGGGCACGCAGCGCACGCCCGGCGCCGCGCTCCCGACCGAGTTGAGACCGTTGGAGGCGCGCCCGAGCACCCCCGGCGAGTTTCTTCAGGACATTCCCTGCGGCGAATACATCGATTTCGATAGGACCGCACCTTTCGGTCCCGTGTTTGACGTGCAGGACTTCGGGGCCGTCGGGGATGGCAAGACCGTCGACACCGCGGCCATCCAGAACGCCATCGAGGCGGCGCACGGCCAGGGCGGCGGTACAGTCTGGATCGCCGGCGGCGACTTTGTCTCCGGTACTCTGGAGTTGAAGAGCGACGTCACCCTGCGCATCGCCAGGGACGCTGTTCTCCGGGCCAGCCGGGACCCCTCGCACTACGCTCCACCGCATTTCATCCATTGCGACAAAGCCCAAAACGTGCGCATAGAAGGGCCGGGGAAGATCGCAGGAGAGGGCCAAGCCTGGTGGCAACCTCCTCGGATGAACGCGCCCGTGACGCCGCCCGAAGTCTTCTCCCTCGAGGAGGCGAGGTCCGTCCACTTCGCCTGCAAACGCAAGAAGGTTCCGGGCCGTCCGTCTCCCTTTATTCGGCTGAACGAGTCCTCGAACCTTGTTGTGAGCAATCTCATCATCGAGAATTCCCCGGGTTGGTCGCTATCGCTTGACCGGTGCAAGGGCGTTCAAGTCGAGGGCGTTGTCCTGGACAACAATTACCACGGCGAAAACACCGATGGCATCGACATCGTTGGCTCGAGCGAGGTGGCGATTACCCGATGTTTCATTTCCACGGGCGACGACGGCATCGTGCTGAAGAACGGATTCGCCGGGGATGTCAGCCGCGCCATGACGAACATCCGCATTACGCGATGCGCGATCCGAAGCGCGGCCAACTGCATCAAGATAGGCACCGAAACGTGGTCCGACATCTCCGATGTTCTGATCGAAGACTGCCGGCTCTTCACGGAAGAGATTTGGCCCTGGGCACTTTCTGCAATCGCTCTGGAGAGCGTCGACGGCGCCGCCGTGCGCAACGTCACCGTGCGAAATGTCTCGGCGAACAATGTCACCACGCCCCTCTTCATCCGTCTGGGCAACCGCAACCGCTGGAAGGACAAAGACCGGGCGGGCGCGCTGGAACATATCACCGTCAGGCAGCTCACCGCGACCGGCGTGGAATTCCCCTGCGTGATCAGCGGGATACCAGGTCTGTACGCGAAAGACATTGTTCTGGAGGACATCGATATCGCCTATCGCGCCGGGGGCGAACAACTCGACATCAAATCGCCTGTTCCCGAAGTGGACGAGGAGTACCCCGAGTTCTGGATGTTCGGCGACCTGCCCGCCTACGCCCTCTTCGCGCGGCATGTCGACGGACTTGTCGTGCGCAACTTCCGTGCGCTTCCGCGGAGCGTCAATGAGCGGGAAGCATTCGTGTTCGAGGACGTGCTGAATCTGGAGAGGAACTGACCTGTCCCCAGTTTATGTGCCACGCGGAGTGAGAGGATTTGCCTCGATTCGTTGCGCTGGCCCTGGGGCTTCCGCCTTGCCGGAATCCCGCCTCGGCGGGACAGGCTCGGCATTCGCCGGCAAGACAATGACCGCGGCTGAAGCATCGTTGTAGCCTGCGCGGCTGACGCTGTAACTTCAATGGCCCAACGCATACGAATCCATGCGAACGATGATCCGTCGAGGAAGTGCGTTTTCAGGTTTGAGGCAAGTCCGGCAAGAATGATGGTGCCATCCGGGCCTCGCAGGGTACACTGAGGGCATAACGCCAAAGGAGACCGAAGATGGCACGCACATTGTTGCTGACCGGGCTTGGATGTGCGGTACTGGCGCTAACGGCCCATGCCGAAGGCCCCGGGGCCCCGCAGAACCTGCGGTGCGAATATGAGACCAACCCCATCGGACTTGACGCGGCTCACCCCCGGCTTTCCTGGGAAGTGAACGATTCCCGGCGGGGCGCTACACAGACGGCGTACCAGATCGCCGTCGCGCCAACGGAAGCGGCCGCGGCAGCAGGGGAGGGCCGCCTGTGGGACTCCGGCCGGGTCATCTCCGGCCAGTCAATCCATGTTCCCTATGGCGGTCCCGCGCTACACGCCGGGGAGCGCTGCTACTGGTCGGTGCGTACCTGGGACAACGCGGACGCCCCATCTCCGTGGGCCGAACCGGCCTTCTGGGAGATGGGCCTGTTCAGCGCAG
>JAAYAQ010000163.1 GCA_012719295.1 Candidatus Hydrogenedentota bacterium
AGGGCGAAATCCTGAAACACCATGCCGATGCCCCGGGTATGCAGCTCGCCTTCCGTCGCGGGGACATCATCCACGGTGACGCAGCCTGCGTCGGGGAGTTCGAGTCCGGCCACCAGGCGCAGGAGCGTGGTCTTGCCCGCTCCGACGGGCCCGAACAGACACAACCCCTCGCCGGGGGCCAGGGTCGCCGTGATGCCGTTGAGCACCGGCGTGCCGCGATAGGCTTTTGTGACGTTAACGAACTTAATGATAGGCATGAAACACCCGCCTGCATGTGAAATACAACACGGCCGTGCCGCAGCCCGCCGCGAGCAGCAACCCGGTCATCAGAAGGCACAGTGAAGCCACGGCCGCGCCGGGGCCATAGTGCATCAGGGAGTGGATCCGGATCGAGAGGGGCGTGATCCCCGGCGGGGCAAGCATGGCCGTCGCCTCGAGCTCCCGCAGCGACAGGATGAATGCGAAGCCCCAGATCGCCGCACGGACCGGCGCGGTCATCGGAGCCGCCACGCGCAGACCCCGGCGTATCCACCCGATATCATAGACCTGTGCCGCCTCCAGGGGCCGGGGATGCAATTCCTGCAGCGCAACGCGTTCGCCCTGGTACGCGAAATAGAGGTACTTCGCGGCACAGGCCAACACGAGCACCAGGATGGTCTCAAACACGTACAAGGCGGGCCCCGGATGATTCCAGAGCGTGATCAGGCCCGTTCCCAGCAGCGGGCCCGTGATGAGAAACGGGACGACGCTCCAGTGAAACAGCCGGGCCGTGCGGGCGCTGTCGTGGGCCAGCCAGGCCATGGCAAACCCGAGCGCGGTCAGCAGCGTCGCCGCGCATACGGACAGCAGGAGGCTGGTCAGGATTTCCTGCCGCGCATCGGACCACGCGGCCTCCAATTGCGCCAGCGTGCCGGTTCGCACGGCGAGGAGGGTTAACGGCGCGCCGAGCGCCAGCCCGGCAAGGCCAAGACATCCCGCGGTGGCGAGCGACGTGCGTTTCCAGCCCAGCGGCATCCCCTCGACCGCCCGGCCGGAATGCGACAGCCACCGCTGGCGCGGCCGGGCCCAGCGTCCCCATGCCCACACAACGACGCCCCCCGCCGCAAGCAACGGGAGCACGAGGGCCGCGGCGCGTCCGACTTCGTGAAAGGCGCTCAGTTCGGTGAAGATTTCGACGGGATATACGTTCACCTGAAACAGGGCCGGTACCGAGTATTCCGTGAGCGTCAACAGAAACACGAACCCCGCGCCCGTGAATACCCACGGCGCGCACAGGGGGAAACGGACCACGAAGAAGGTCTGGAGCGGATCGGCGATCAGCCGGGCGGACTCCAGCATTCGGCGGTCGAAGCGGCGCAGCGCCACTCCGGTGAAGATCAGCACGATCGGGTAGTAAGACAACGTCGAGATGAGGATGACGCTGGGAAGGCCGAACGACGGCGACACGACGGATTCCGCCACGAACTGCGGGGTCAGCAGGCCCGTGCGCATCATGGCGTCGAGCCAGGCCACCGCGAAAATGTACGGCGGGATCAGAAGCGGTACGCACAGAAGAAGCCCGAGAGGCGCCCGGAGCAGGCGCGGACAGTATTGCAGGGAAAGCGCGGCGCCGCCCCCCACGAGCAGCGACGCGGCGGCGGTCCCGAGGCTCACCGTCAGGCTGTTGGCCAGCAAGGTCCATTGGCGGGGTTCCGCGAGGACCGCCCGCCAGGCATCAAGATGCCAGGCGCCGCCCTCAAACAGCGAACGCCATGCAAGCGCGGCCAGAGGCGCCACGCACACGGCGGCAAAGAGCGCCAGGGTCAATCCCGCGAATACCCTGCGGGGGGTGCGGCGGTCGGTCATTACTTCAGAAATTCCCTGCGGATGAACGCGGCCGCTGACTCCATCTGCGCGGCCACAACGTTGAAATCGACAGCCATTGTACGGATCTCGGACATGCGGGGCACATTTTGCGGCGCATCCACCGCCGGGTTCAACGGAATCTGCATGCCGCGCATTTCGGCAAGGGCGCGTTCGACGTCCGGCTCGAGCAGATAATCGACCAGCTTTCTCGCGGCTTCGGGATGGGGCGCATTCTTGACCACCGCTACGGTATTCGGGATCACGAGGGTTCCGAGGCCGTCCTGCTCCTGGTCGGGGAACTGCCACCGTGCGGGGAGTCCGTCTTCGACGGCGCCGTTGGCGTCGTCGGTGTCGGTGAGTCCCCAGGCGTACGCGCCGCTGGCCACCATATCGCGCACGGTGGCGTTGCCCGCCAGCACGGCGACGTCATTGGCCAGGAGGTCGCGGAAGAACGTTTGGGCCTTATCCTCGCCCCAGAGCGCAAACAGGGCCGCCGCGTGGGTGGCCGTCGTGCCGAACAGGGGCTTGGCGATCGCCGCTCTCCCCTTCCATTTCGGGTCCAGGTAATCCAGGATTGAGGCCGGCGGCTCGTCCACGAGGTCGGTGTTGTAGATGATGACCCGTCCGCGCGCGGCGAAACCGGTCCAATAGTGCTCGGGGTCTTTGTACGGCCCCGGGATCGCCTCGGCGGCGGGCGAGGCATAGGGCTCCAGAAGCCCCTTCTGTTTCAGGACAATGGTCTGGGCGATCTCGTTGTTCCAGAAGACGTCGGCGCGGGGCCGTCCGGCCTCATTGATGATGCGCATGACGAGCCCGGTGGTTTTACTGGCCTCGGTGTCATATACGGGCTGGACTTCGATGCCGGTCTGTTCTTCGAACCGGGCGAGAATCGGCCGGGAGAACATCTCGTCGAGCGCCGTGTACACCACGACCACGGGCTTCTCCTCTCGCCCGCACCCCGCCAGACACGCGAGCATGAGCGCCGCGGCGATCATCGTGCTGCCTGGTCCTCTAGCCACGTCTGTTCCTCCTGCACTCTACCGCCGGTTTGCGGGCCAGCGCGCTGTCAACTTCATGCACGCGGCCAGGACAAGTACTCCGTTGAATACCACATGGAAGGCCGTGTTTGCCAGCCAATACGGGGTCACCAGCGTGGGAGCCTGCCCATGGTCGTCCCAGTTGCGTATCCAGGCCAGCGGAGGCGAGAGGAACATCACCGTCTCGCAGGCCGCTTTGCTGAGGGCATGGTTCCGGCCCGGCGCCAGGTGCAGTTCCCGGAGCATCTCGTACGAGAGCGCCCCCGCGAGGAACATCAGGATCAGCATCCACGCCGTCAGGAAAAAGGCCCAGATGGCCGCGCGGGTGGACGTGCGCGCGAAAGCGGACGCGAGAATGCCCATGCTGAGCCCCAGCAACCCGGCCAGGCAGGCCGAGACGAAGCCCGTGGTCAGCCCGCCGGGCATGCGGGGATGATAGTCAAGCGGCGCAAGCACCAGGGACAGCGCGGCAAGAACGACCAGGGCGGGAAAGAGCAGCCGGCATCCGGCCAGAAACTTGCCGAGCACCACCTCTCGTGCCCGAATCCGGGTGACGCGCAGCATGTCGAGGTTTCCCAGTTCATCTTCGTTCGCGATGGAGGTGGCGGTCATCAGGGGTGCGAGGATCCCCAGGGCGAACCACATGAAAACCACCCAGGTAACCAGGGCCTCTTCCCGGTTGCCCTCGCTGCCGCCGACCGAGATGAAAAATGCCGGCGCCGCGATCAGGGCCGCCACCACGAAGAGCATCAGGTTAAGGCCAAACAGCAGCGAACGGTGACCCTTGCCCACAAAACGCGTGTCTTTGACATAGAC
>JAAYAQ010000636.1 GCA_012719295.1 Candidatus Hydrogenedentota bacterium
ACACGGCGTCGCAATCTTCACAGGCCATCTGTTATTGTCATGATCTCTGGGGGGAACGGCACGTGAAAGACGCCGCGGAGCGCGCCATAGGCCAGCGCCGGATGCACTACGGGATCGTCATCCTCGTGATGAGCACGCTCGTCGTGTTTGGCGCGCTTGGGCTCGCCCGGTTCGGTTACAGCATTCTTCTGGCGCCGATGCAATCCGCGCTCGGCCTGGACAATACGCAGGCGGGGGCGCTGGCCACCGCGAACCTGGCGGGATATCTCGTGTTGTCGGTCGTGGGCGGCGCACTGGCGTCGCGGTACGGTCCCCGCGCGGTCATTGCGGCCGGCCTGGCGCTGGCGGGGGCCGCGATGATCCTGACGGGGCTCGCCGGCGGCATGGCGTCGGCCGCGTTCTGGCGCGGCGTGACGGGTCTCGGCAGCGGGGCCAGCAACGTTCCCGTGATGGCCCTGCTGGCCGCGTGGTTTGCTCCGCGCCGGCGGGGGCTCGCGGCGGGCATCGGCGTATCGGGCTCGTCCTTCGCCCTCATCCTGCTCGGACCGGCGGTGCCGCTGCTTCTGGCGCGCTTCGGCGAATCGGGATGGCGCGTGTGCTGGGGCGTTCTCGGCGCGGTCACCCTGGTGCTCGCGTCGGCGGCCTGGCTGCTGCTGCGAAACCACCCTGCCGACGTGGGCGCGCTGCCCCTGGGCACCCTGCCGGGCGATCCTCCGCCCGCGCCCCGCGGCGCCCCGCTTCGCTGGGCCCGCGTGTACCGTTCATGGACCGTCTGGCACCTGGGGCTGGTCTACGTCGCGTTTGGATTCTCGTACATCATCTACCTCACGTTCTTCGTGAAGTACCTGATGGCCGGCGGCGGGTATACGCAACCCGAAGCCGGCCGCGTATTCATGCTCATGGGATGGTGCAGCGTGCTGTGCGGCCTCATCTGGGGAACGGTCTCCGACGCGCTCGGGCGGAAATGGGCCCTGGTCATTGTATACGCGATCCAGGCGGCGGCGTTCGCCCTGTTCGCGCTCGCTCCGAACCCGCCCGGCTTCACCGCGTCCGCGGTGTTGTTCGGGATTACCGCGTGGAGCATTCCCGCAATCATGGCGGCCGCGTGCGGCGACATGCTGGGCCCGCGCATGGCCCCGGCCGCGCTCGGGTTCATCACCCTGTTCTTCGGCATTGGCCAGGCGGCCGGGCCGAGTGTCGCGGGCGCGCTGGCCGACGCGTCCGGCTCCCTGGAGTCTTCGTTTCTGCTTGCCGCGGGCGTCGCCGTTCTCGGCGGCGCTGGCGCCGCGCTGTTGCGCCCCCACGCGGAGTGAGAGGGGCCGGCTGCCGTCCGGAACCGGGGTTGCCCCGGACCGTCTAGACGCCGGCGCCCTGAATGATCGCCAGGGTTTTGTTCAACGCGGTCTCGGCGACCACCTGCGGGTCCTGGGCGTAATGCGCTTCATTGAACATCTCGAGCGACAGCGGGCCCTGGTAGCCGATCTCTTTGAGTTGCTGAAACACGCTCGCGAGCGGCAGGATGCCGTCGCCGGGATAGATGCGGTGTTTGTCGCTCATTTCCTCGCGGGCGGGTTCGGCCGGGACGTCGTTGATGTGAAAGTTGGCGATGAAACTGCCGCGCACGTGCCGGATGCCCTCAAACCCCGAGCCGCCGCGATAGAGATGAAACGTGTCCATGATCAGGCACGCGTCGGGGATGTTCGCGTCGATGGCAATGCCGGCGGCGTCGCCGAAACGGTAGATGCTCTCCATAAACCCCACGAATTCGAACGCCACGGAGATGCCGTATTCCTCGCGGCCGATCTTGACCAGGTCCCGGTAACACCGGGCGCACCATGTGCGGTCGACGTCGGCGGGCCGTCCCGGGGGAATACAGGC
>JAAYAQ010000637.1 GCA_012719295.1 Candidatus Hydrogenedentota bacterium
TAAAACGGGCTGCCGTAACAGCCCAGGTCAAACCAGCCCAGGTCGTCCACCAGGATGAACACCACGTTGGGCCGGCGCGCACCCGGCACGGCCGGCGACGTCCCCGGATGCGCCAGCGCCAGCGCCCCGAGACCACAGTATTTCAGAAATTCGCGCCGATTGATCATGGCTGCCTCGTACACCTCCGCGTTCGAACGGGGATACGCCGTCGCGCCGCGGACGGCGCCTGGCCTCAAAACTCGAGTTTGCCGAGGACCTCCAAGGCCTTCGCCTCATAGAGCGCCTGCCACTCCGGCGCCAGGAAACACTCGGTGACCTCGTAGCCGCCCCTGGGGTAGTCGGACGCCGGCGGCCCATACTGAAGGTACCCGTTGGAATACGCCGCTACGAATGTATATTCAAATGGTGAAGCCTGCTTCAGATGCAGCCCGATCTCCACCCCCAGTTCGGTCGCCGTCGTAATCAGCACGAATTCCCCGATCCGGATCCCCTGCACCTCGGTGGTAATGGTCGGCTCGCCTGCGGCGAGATTAAACGCCTGGTGCTTTTCGAGCGTGGCAATCTTGTCCTGGATCCGCGCCATCTTCTCCATCGCCCGGACGTTCTGCAGGTATTTGTCCAGGTGCGCGCGGTTCTGGGCGTCAATTTCGGACAGCTCATCCGTACCCAGCGCCTCCGATTGCAGGTACCGGTACGAGTAATAGGACGGATGCTCCGGGTCCAGGCGGTACTGGATGTACAGCGGCACAAACGTCTTGATGTTCAGGCTGGTGCCCCGCAGCGATTTCAGCAACTGCGCCTGCTCCGCCTCCAGTTCCGCGATCCGCTCGTCAAAATCGGTCCGCCGCGGCAACTGGATCGTCTCGTTGACCACCTTCAACGCTCCGGGCGCGGTTTGGATGCCGCGCCAGGCCTTCAGCGTGCTCAGTCCGAGCATCGTACCCAGCGGCTCCGAATCCCTCGGCCGGTGAACGTCTTTGTAGAAGATCTCCGTGATGTCGCCGCCCGCCCCCTGCAGAAACAGCGCCATCGCCCCGTCGCCCACGTTTTCTTCAATCACTGCCGACGCAAACCCCGGGAAATCCGCCGTCACCCCGCCTCGCGGGACGGTCAGGTAGGGGTGGCACGCGAAATTGTAGACCACCGCCAGCGGCCGTCCGCCCGCCCGGTCAATCCGGAGCACCCCGATCTCCGGATCCATGGGCCCGACCCCCGCCACCTCGTCATCGGGCGGACACGGGTTCGTGTGCCGGATCGTCCATGCCTTGCCGTCCTTCAACCGCAGCGTCCGGTTCATCGATATCCGGTCTTCATGCCCGGCGCCCGCCCCCACCGTCACCTCGGTCAGGCTCGCCGCGGCACGCCGTACCGCATCAAACGTCCGTTCCAGTTGCTCGGGCGGGTCGCACAGCATGCGCACCGGCGGGTGGTTGTGCGAGGCGTTCACCAGCACGTGGGGCCCCGGGATTCCCAGTTCGCTTTCGATTCGCGCCCGCAGGGCCGGCAGAAAACCGTCCCCGATCTCCCCGATGCCGCCAATGGCCGTCACGTCCATCGCCACGATCGCCAGCCGCGTCGTGCCGTCGTCCAGCACCAGCGCCTTGGCATACAGGGGATCATTAATCCGAACGCCCTCGACGTTCGTGGTGATGTCGCTCTTCGCCACGCCCGCGCGCAACACGCCGGCCCGCCCTTCGGCCGTGGCCGAACCCGCCGCGCATGCCAGCACCAGCACCGCAACCCAGATGCCATGAACCTGCATTCGTAAAACTCCCCGGGGACCGGCGCACACGCAAGCCCGGATCGCGGCGCCCTCAGGCGCGATCCCCGTACCAGTTGCCTTCGCCATACAACTGCTGCGCCTCCACCGGAAACACGCTTCTCCGCGTCCGCGCCAGACTCTCCTCCCAGTCCAGCTCGGCAAACAGCGGCCGCCAGCCGTACCCGTCCGCCAGAATCCCAAACACCCGGAACAGATTCGAGAACGGGCTGTCAATCCCCAGCACCTGCCGCGGGCTGTTGCTCTCGATCAGCGTGAACGCGCCGTCCACGAGCGCCCAGATCCCGAACGCCATCTCCGCAAGCACGTGATCATGCCGCGGCACCAGGCTGCCTTCCCGCACCGCATCCTCCAGGATGTCGTACAAGAGCCGTACTTCCCGGTTCTCGATCTGCACCAGCTCGTTCAGCCGCTGCGGAGACGCCTTCTCGCGGATGGGCCCCGTCGCCATGTGCAGGATGCGCGAATCCTCGGGGTGAAGCCGCGTAAACAGGCCCACCGATTCCCCCAGCGCCACGACGCGCTCCCGCGACTGGCACGCTTGTGCCGCGGCGCGTTCCATCATCTCCAGGCGCGCGCCTGCGTACTCCACCGCGAGCCCCACCAGCAAATCTTCTTTGCACCCGAAATGCTGGTACATCGTGCCTTTCGGACACTCGCTCACCGTGGCGACCCGATCCATGGTCAGCCCGAAATACCCCCGTTCAAGCAATACCGACCGCGCCGCCGAAAGGATCGCTTTCTCGCGCTGCCGGATCCCTGTTTGCCATGTGGACCACTCGGTCATTGGTGCGTTCTCCCGCAGGTCCCCCAACACCACAGACATCATACCACACAAGAGGAACGGGCCCTCGTCATCCCGCCGCTTCCTTGCCGCTACAGCACAAAGCGGGAAACGCTCACCGCAAGACACCAGACCGCCGAATAATACAGGGGCAGGCCAAGGATCGTGTTCGCATATCCCGGGCACACAAACCGCTGACGCCCCACAAAGATGTCCGACACATAGAACAGCACCGCCCCCGGCAGCAGAATCGGCGGGCCCCCCGCCCCGACCGCCCCCGCCGCAAGCACCACCATCACCGAAATGCCCGCGACATACGCAAACACGGGCACCCTCATCTCCCGCGAAACGTGCGGCTTCAGCCAGCGCGCCACGAGCCCCGCCGGCATCAGCACCGCCAACGCCGCGGCCCCCGCCCACACCGGGTTGACGCCGGTGTGCCAGAACGCGTACATCAAGGCCCCGTGCGCCCCAAGAAACCCAAACAGTCCAATCAAAAACAACACCTGGTCTTCATACGCGAGCAGCCAGTCGCCGATCCAGCACAGCGCCAGCGCCAAGAGCACCCACCGGCCGTACGGCGTCTCGCGCGCTCCGCCCGCAAGGGCAATCGCCACAAATGCCGTGGAGGCCACCATCTTGTACAACACGCGCCCGAAAAAGCGCTTGCGTTCCGCCGCCAAATGAACCCCCAGTGCGATAACCAGTACAACCGTCCAGACCACCAGTTGTGTCGTCAAAAGCCTCTCCTTGGCCAAAGGCCGTCCAGCTCCCCGTGCACACAACCATA
>JAAYAQ010000022.1 GCA_012719295.1 Candidatus Hydrogenedentota bacterium
CTGCGCCGCCTGACGTTTCATAACCGCCGCCTGCTTGGCGAAGGCTGGCAAGAGCGCCTGAAACGCGCCGCCGGAGACTGAGCCCCGCGTTGCCGGGCGGGTCAGGCGCCCAGGTTCAGCGCGCGCAGGTCGGCCACCAGCTCGTGCATGCTCTGGTACCGGTCCTCGGGCTTTTTCTGGATGCACTTCATCACGATGGCGTCGAGTTCGTTCGGGATGTCGTCCTTTGAAGCGCTGGGCGGCGGCGGCATTTCCTGCACTTGCCGCATCACAACGTTCCCGCTCGCAAACACGATCTGGCCCGTAAGACACTCGTGCAGCACCATCCCGATGGAATAGATGTCGCTTCGCGCGTCCGCTTCCTTTCCCCGGGCCTGCTCCGGCGACATGTAACTGGGCGTACCCATGACCACCCCGGCCCGTGTGAGCCGGTTGTCTTCGGACTTTGCCAGCCCGAAATCCATGATCTTGACCAGCCCCCCCTTCGCGATCAGAACATTGTCCGGTTTGATGTCGCGGTGGGTGATTCCCCCCTCATGGATGGCCGCAAGAGCCGAACAGGCCTGCACCATGAAATTCACCGCTTCGCGCGGGGGAAGCGCGCCCTTCTTCGCCAGATACCGGTACAGGCTGACGCCCTCGACATACTCCATCGCGATGTAGGCCCGTCCTTCGCTGGCGCTGATGTCGTAGATGCTCACGATGTTCGGGTGTGAGATCTTCGCCGCGGTCCGGGCTTCCCGAACAAAGCGTTCGCGAAACTCTTCGGAATCGTCGACCAGCGAGCCCAGAAACTTCAGGGCGACCGGCCGGTCGAGTTGCTTGTCTCTGGCCAGGTAGACGACTCCCATGCCGCCGCGGCCCAGCTCTTTTTGCAGGTCGTAGCGCCCTTCGAGGGCGTTCTCGACCGACTTCATCATCTGGCCGCTGGCCGCGCCCTGGGCGCCGCCCTGCAACACGGTATTTGGACCGACCTTCATCGAGATCCGCGTGGAGATGCTCGAGATCCGGTTGGTGACGTCGCGAAAATCGACGTCCACGGTGTGGATTTTGCGCAGGATTTGAAGCGAATCGTCCAGCCGCCCTGTCTGTTCATAGGCCAGCGCGAGCATGTAGAAATACTCGAGCAGGGCGCTGTCGACCCGTTTCCCCGTAAGGTGGTTTTCAAGGGCCGCGACACAGTGGGCGTAGTCGTGCATCTCGTAGAAACAGCGGCCCAGCAATCCCCGCGAGATTTCGAAGGAGGGATGGTCCTCCTTCACGCGCTGCAGCACTTTGATGGCGTCGGCAAACCGCCCGGCGTGGGCGAAGGCCAGCCCGGCGCGGTAGAAATCGCCGGCCCGCGTGAAACAATCGGCGGCGCGTCCGGCGTCTTTGGCCTTCGAAAAGGCTTCCGCGGCCCGCTGGAAGTCCCCCGCCGCGGCATAGGCCGTGCCCGCCTCGCGCCAGTTGCCCTTGGTCTCATGGAAGCGGCCGACAATGCGCGACGCCTCCTGTTTTTTCCCCGCCTGGTTCATGCAGGCCGCGGCGTCTTCGAGTTTTCCCGCGATGATGAAGGTCTCGCCGGCACGGACCAGATCGCCGCCGCCGCGGAAGAGCTGAGCGGCCAGCTCGTGGTGGTTCGCGCGCTCGAAACGCTCCGCGAGCAGGGGGAAGAGTTCGTGCCGCTGGGCCTCCGTGATGGTGGCGCTGATCTGCGGATTCTGGAGCGCGTTGTAGCACTCGTTGGCCGCCTGAATCTGTATCTCCATGGCGTCGCCGGTCGTCTTGAAGTAGTTGGCGAACATCTGGAGCGCCTGGACCGTATTCCCGGCTCTGCTGTAGGCCGACGCGGCAAACACGGGTTTTCCGGCCTTGTCATAGGCCGACGCGGCCTCTTCGTATCGCGCGTTTTCCATGAAGTACTGCGCCGCGGACGCGAAATCACCTTCTCTTAGAAATAGCCGGGCGGCCTTGAGGGTATCGCCGGCTTTGGCGGTCTCCATGGCGGCCTTATGGTGGTTGCCGATTTTCCGGTACCACTTCGCGGCTTCCCGCGGATGGCCGGCCTCGGAATACAGGTTGGCCAGTTTTCCGTACTCCCGGGCCTTCTTGAGTTGCCGGACCTGCTCTTTCAGGCGCTGGCGGGAGCGCACATGTTCCACCACGTCGACGTTCTTTGTCGAGGCCAGCGCGTCGATGTCCGCGGCGTCGACCCACCGCTCGCGGCGCCCGCGCCGGACAATCTTGTACACCCGGGAGCAGAGATCCACCAGGATGTACAGGGCAAGCAGAATGACAAATAACTTCGCGACCAGTTGCCAGACTGGCGCAAACTCTTTCCCCGCAAGCTCTCCGGCGTATTCCAGGGGCCAGCCCGCAAGGTCCCACAGCCATTGGATAAAGCGCATGAACGGTGTCTCCCTGCGTTGTTTCCCTCGAGCCTGACGCTTACATAGTAATCATCACGCGCTCGAATGCACAAGCTTCGCGGCTGATCCGCCCCCTCGGCAGGGCGCTCGCCCGCAATCCGCACGCGAAAGTCGGCAGCGCCGGTCCCACACGAGGATGATGAATACCGGCGAGGCGCCTACGCCACAAATTCCCCCCTGGTTTAGCGCCGTGCCTTTCCGCCCCCCGGTATTGCGTCGGACACCGGCATGTGACACAATCTGTGTGGTTGTTGTTTGCGGACGGCCACTTGGGCTATTGTATCGGGAACGCCGCCACGGGTGGAGAACGTCGTCGGGCGGGCGGGGTTCGCGGCAGTACGGAACGGGGGGCATGCCAGCGTTCGAGGTTCCCGGCCGCGCGCGAGCGCAGGCTACCGGGTGGTTCAGGAGATCCGGAGTTGCGATACGGAATTCTCTCCGACATCCACGCCAATGTTGAAGCGATGGAAGCGGTGTTGGAGAAGATAGAAGACCTCGACATCGACCAGATTCTGTGCCTGGGCGATGTCGTCGGCTACAATGCCAGTCCCAACGAGTGCGCGGACCTGGTGCGTCAGCGGGATCTTCCCACGGTGTGCGGCAACCACGACGCCGTGGCATGCGGGCGGGAAGAGCCGTGGGGATTCAACGTCGTCGCCCTGGAAGCCGCGATGTGGACTCGCGACCACCTCACGCGGGAGAACATCAACTGGCTGGGAGCGCTCCCTGACGCGGTCCAGCCGAACGGCCTGATCGGCGTGCACGGCGCCCCCGGCGATCGCGATACCTACATGTTCACCTGGGATGACGTCAGCCCTCATTTCGGCGATTCCAACGTCAAGGGGCGGAACGCCTGCTTTTTCGGGCATACGCATGTCCCGGGTATCTTTGAGGCGGATGGCGGATGGACCCCGGTCAACGGCACGAAGTTCGCCCTCAAGAATGGCGGGGTCACCTTCATCAATCCGGGGTCGGTCGGCCAGCCCCGCGACGGCGACCCCCGGGCCTCGTTCGGCGTGTACGACACGGTTTCGCGGGAATTCTGGCTCGTGCGCGTCCGCTATGACGTGCAATCGGCCATGGATCGCATCAAACGCGCCGGATTGCCGGATTATCTGGCGCATCGACTGGAATTTGGACGGTAATACACGAGCAAGGAAGCGTGCATCATGCGAGAGGCGACGGTAACGCGTGAAACGAAGGAAACCCGCATCACACTGACGCTCCGGCTGGATGGAACCGGCCGGGCCGATGTCACGACGGGGGTGGGCTTCTTCGACCACATGCTGACGCACATTGCCCGCCATGGCCTGTTCGATCTCGCGCTTACGGCATCGGGGGATCTCGAAATCGACGCGCACCACACCGTGGAAGACGTTGGCATCTGCCTGGGCAAGGCCTTCCTGCAAGCCCTGGGCGATCTCAAGGGGATCCGCCGCTTCGGGCATGCCGTCCTCCCCATGGACGAGACCCTCGCCGAGGCGGCGATCGATTTCAGCGGCCGCCCCTTCCTCCGCTTTGAAGGGGCGCTTCCCCGCGGCAAGGCGGGCGACTTTGATTCGGAACTCGCGGAGGAGTTTTTCCGCGCGTTCGCGGTCAACAGCCGCTCCACCCTGCATCTCGTGTTGCGCGCCGGCGCCAATTTGCATCATTGTATTGAAGGTTTGTTTAAGGCCTTTGCGCGAGCCCTGGACGAGGCGGTCCAGACGGATCCGCGTGTCGAGGGCGTGCCTTCAACGAAAGGGATGCTGGAGACGTGATCAAACACATCCTGGTGCCAACGGACGGAAGCCCCGCCGCCGAGGTGGGCGTCCGGTTCGCGGCGGCGGTGGCGACCCGATACGCGGCCACGGTCCGGGGACTTCATGTGGTGGACGTCAAACTGCTCGAAGGACCCTTCCTGCGCGATATCTCGGCTTCCCTGGGAACGGCGCCCTACGTCAATTACCAGGGCAACATCGCCATGATCCTGGAAGAACGGGGGAAGGCCGCGCTCGAATCCGTCAGCCGAATCTGCGCCAATCACGGCGTCGAATGCCGCACGGAGCTCGTTACCGGCCTGGTGGTGGGCTCGATCGTCGAGCAGGGCGAGCTCGCCGACCTCATCATCCTCGGGAGAAGCGGAGAACACAGCGAATGGCTGGACGGTCTCGTGGGCTCCACCACGGGAGGCGTCGTGCGCCGGGCCACGCGGCCCGTCCTCGTGACGGGACGCGAGACGCCCGGCCACGACCTGTTTGTGGCCGCCTATGACGGTTCCGGCTATTCGCGGGCCGCACTGCGCGTCGCCGCGGAAGTGACCCGGGACTGGGGCGCGGCGCTGACGGTGCTTGTGGTAGGGGAGGGAGAACGCGCGGAGGGCTGGGCGCAGGAGGCCGTGACGTACCTCGAACCCTACCAGCTCTCCCTGCACTCCGAGGTCCGGAAGGGCGACCCGAGCGAGACCATTGTGGCCTTCGCCGAGGAGAGCCGGGCCGATATGCTCATCATGGGCGCCTATGGCCACACGAAAGTCCGCCGCCTGGTCGTCGGCAGCACCACGGCCTATGCCATGAATAACAGCCCCTGTCCCTTGTTGTTAACCCGGTAACCTTCGGGGGAGCTATGTCTACGTCCGCCAAACTCGAGCAAATCATCGAGCGGGTCGGGGATCTGCCGGCCATGCCCAAAGCCGTTTCACGCGCCCTGGCCCTTACAGACGATCCCGATGTGGACCTGTCAGAGGTGGCGGACGCGATTCAGACGGACCCCGCCCTGAGCGCCAAGATTCTGCGCATCAGCAATTCCCCCTATTACGGCATGCGCCAATACGTGGGGACCCTGAAACTCGCGCTGGTTGTCCTGGGGGTGCGCGAGATTCGCAATATCGTGCTGGGGGTCGCGGTGTTTGACGCCCTGCATACCCGGAAAACCGAATCCATGCTGGCCGGGGATTTCTGGAAACACTCGTTCGAAGTCGCGGCCTTCTCGAAAAAGTTCGGCGAACATCTGAAACTGACGGTGCATGGCGAGGATTTTGTGACCGGCCTCCTGCACGACATCGGCAAACTGGTCTTGATGCGGCAGTTCGAGACGGAGTACTCGACGATATACGCGGAGGCGGGTGGTTGGGGCGAGACGCTCTGTGCCGCGGAAGACGCGGCATTCGGCTTCACCCACGCCGACGCGGCGGCCGCGCTCGCCACCTACTGGAACTTTCCCCGAACCCTGGTGGACGGCTTGCTGCTCCACCATCCCAATACCGCGGTGCCGCTGCGCGACGCCATCGACCCGGTGCTTGCCGCGGTCGTCCGCCTGTCCAACCGGGCCGCGCGGGAAGGAAACCGCGGGGGCGGCTCCGGGGAGCCGGCGCCGGCCGGCGATCCCGAAGCGTGGGACATCATCTCCGGACGGATTCCAGAGCTCGACGAGCCCGCGCGGGCCGGGCTCCTCGCAAAATTCGCCGATGCCATAGCATCTGTGCCCGTGCCTCGCCTATAATGTCCAACACATCGTTTTTGGGCCTGAACGCAACCCGAATTGCATAAACGGAACGACAATGAGTAAGAAGCGGAAGTTTGAGATTCACCAGGATGATGAACTGGCGCAGATCGACGAAGAACTGGATCTCGCACTGGAACAACTTGACTCGGCCAACGTCACCGTGGGCGGCCTGCTGGAGGAAATGGAAGCCGCCAACAAACAGTATGCCGGCACCAGCGAGCCCGGTTCCCTCGAGGAGGAACCGGAAAAGGATGCGAAAAACGAAGAATCCACTATTTCGTGATGGTCGCGAGATTTCCGAACCGCGTTCCGTGCTCAGTAAGTAAGTCATTTTTAACCAATATGTTGCAGATTGGCATTCCTCAAACCTCAATGTATTTGCTAAAATGGTGATTTGGGACGGGGGAGAGAGGAAGGCTGCGGACATGTGCATCGCTGATATCCATCCTCTTCCGGATCTTCGTGACACCCCGGCACGCAGGGAACCGGCCTACGCGCGCGTGCTGGCCGGCGAGGGAACGCTCGGCAACGGCGTGCTCGAGGTCCGCATCAAGCTGGATCCGCGCGAGCCGGGTCATGCCGCTCTCGTCAACAAACTCACCGGCGAAGAGCACCACCTGAGTTTCAGTCCGTTCGAGGCGTGGTTCGAGTCGGGTCCCTTATCGGCCCTCGAAGGCCGGGTGAGCGGCATGGAGGCCCAGGGATCCGGCGACGTGTCCACGCTGGTGACGAAACTCGATTGCGGATGGCTGCAAGCCCAGATTTCGTACGTGCTGTTCCGGGGCGAGCATTTCATGCGCAAGAACGTGGTGTTTCACGGACTCACCCAGGAGGCGTTCCTGCGGAAGGTCACGGTGGTGAAACACACGGTCGACCCGAAATACACGCCCCATGTCCACGACGGCGGCATGTATTACCCGGTGATGTTTCTGCGGTCGGAGACCAGCAGCGTGTTTTTCTGCGTGGACTTCCCCGGCTATTTCGTCGTGCGCGACGGGCGCGACTTCTCGTTTGAGTATTATCCGGGAACGCGGCTCACGCCGGGCCGCAGCCATCCCATGCTTGCCGTCCACATCGGCGTGTGTGTGCTCGAGGGCCGCACGCGCAAAAACCCGTTTCACGATACCGCGGCGGAACTGGACCTTGGCGAGCAGCAGTGGTTCCGGGAGTACCTCCTCACCGGAGCCTCCCTGCCGCAGTTGCCCTATGTGGAATTGAAGGGCCCGGAACAGGGCTGCGCGGGTCCCAGCGACCTCGAAGTGCTCGAACAGTGTCACTGGTTCAACGCGACGCACGTCTTTCTGCCGCGGATGCTGGAATCGCTCGAGTCCTATCCCATGCGCGAAGCCGTCGAACAGCGCCTCCGGCTCGAGGGCCTCGACCATACCCTGCGCATCCGCCGCAACCGCGCCGAAAACCTGGGATGGGTGGCCCTGGACCCGTCCGGCGCGCCCGCCACGCCGGATTTTGCGCCCTGTTTCGCCTCGGAATCGTTCTGCAATTCCCTCCTCGAACGCCATCTCCAGGAGATGGACCGGTTCCGTTTCCGGAATATCGAGGTCAGTGGCAGTCCGATTGTGGAATGCCACGCCGCCGGCCACGGGCACGCCCCGGGCGTGCTGTCGCTCATGAACGCGTTTCAGGGGCTGGTCGAGGTCGTCGCCTCGCTCAAGGAAGGGTACGCGCATGTCACCTGCATGCGCCCCTATGTCAGTTACGGGGCCGGACTCGCCCGGCTCTGCGACGGGCTGACCGTCATGGCCGAGGAACATCCCCTGCCGCTGCCCGACCTGCATGTGGGCCGCCTGTTCGCCGACATGCAGCGCCTGTATTTTCGGCGCGCCCACAGCTTTCTCATTCCGCGCAGCAAGCTCTCCAACTCGGTCGGGATTGCGCCGGAAGCGGCGCCGGACGCCCCGTACCCGGGCGCGGAGCATTATCCCTGGTATCTGTACCACGACAGCGCGGGGTGGCGGTATGCCCTTGTGTCCGCGATTGCCACCGCGCCCCGCCACCGCGTGCACGCCCTGCCCCAGGACCTTCCCGAGGAGGACAAGGCGTTCGCGCTCAAGTGGCTGACCTGGGAGAGCAAGAATCTGGCGGACCGCCTGTTCGTTGAGGAAATCCTCGGTGAGCCCGGGCTGGGCCCGGTCGACGGCTACAGCTACGCCACCGCCCAGGGGGCGGTGCTCTTCCTCTTCAACACCTGCTATGACCCGCGGGAAGTGCGGTTGCGCCTTCACCTCAAGCATGACCTCGAGTACATCGTGCGGGAGTTATATCCGCGCGAATACAATTACCTCGGGCCCAATGACGGCCTATTCGCGCGCGACAGTGAATTCACCTGCGTGCTGGACCCGAAGGAGGCGCGGATCATCGAGGTGGTGCGCCGTTCTCCGGCGGCCGCGCGCCGGAAACGGCCCGAAGTGTTTGGCGCTCCCGCCAGGGTGGACAATGGCCTGGTCTCCGTTCAGGGCCGTCCGGGCACGTCGGCCGACATCGTGGTTCGGCGCGAAGAGCAGTTCGAGCACAAGACCGTCGCGTTCGCAGGGGCGCCCGTCCGGTCCCGCATCGACGAATGGACGATCGCCCGCCGCCTGTTCGAAGAGGGCAAAGACACGCTGCCGCCGGGCGGGTTTCAGGGGATTCCCTGCGGGCCCGGTGCGGACATCCGCCGCGACGCCTGGCTCTGCGCCACGGTCTGCCTGCCCGAGACGCTCATGGAACACATCGACACGCAGCCGTTCCACTTGGATCGCCCCTGCTGGGCCTGCCCGAAACGCCTGTTTTTTGTGATCCGATTCGAAACGGACGAGGACTTCGATCCCATTCGCACCGGTTCCGGCGTGCCGGGGATACCCGAAGGCTATGCGGCGCGCCTTCCACGCAAATGCGGGCTCGACCTCGCCGGAAGGAATTTCGGGTTACGCGCCTGGCTCAACGGCGAGCAGCGCGACGTGTATCCCGCCCTGGCGTCCTGGCGGGGATACACCCCGAATCCCAACCCCGTGGTGGCCTACTTCTTCGAGGCGGGAAGCAAACTCCGGTTTGGCACGGCCAATCAGGTGGTCCTGTTCGCCACGCATTTTGATCCGGCCGCATTCAAAGGCATCACCATCGAGCATTTGCCGGACCTGTACCAGGAAGAGGCGGTTTCCGCGACGTGACACACCGCCCTCTGCATATCCTGATAAGCGACCCGCACCTGCACGGGGGAGGACAGGTCCGCTATGTCGCCAACCTGGCGGCGGAGCTCACCCGCCTTGGACATCGCGTCACCATCGGGTGCAAACGCGACTCCGTGCTGGTTGAGCACGCGAATGCGGCGGCCTGTGCCGTCAACAACGGATTTACGTTTCGCGGGGGGCTCCGCCCGGCCTGCTGGCTGGCCGACTTCCGGGAAACCCGGCGCGTTATCCTCGAGGAAGCGCCGGACATTCTGCACGTCAACGGCTCTCAGGACCATTGGGTCATTGCCGGAACAAACCGCCTGATGGGACGCCCGGTGTGCGTTGTGCGGACCCGTCACAACACCTATCCGGTCCACGACCTCTATCCCAACCGTGTGCTGAACCGGCAATGGACCGACTTTCAGATCGTGGTGTGCGAGATGGTGCGCCACTCCCTGGGAAAGCAACGGGCATTCGAGCCCGCGCGGATGTGCTCGGTGCACAACGGCGTTGACGCGCAAGAGTTCCGCCCCGACGAACGGCAGCGGGCGGAGGCGCGCGCCGAATTCGGCTACCGCGACAGCGACCTGGTCTGCGGCATTGCCGCCCGGCTGGTGCCCGCCAAAGGCCACCAGTACCTGTTTCGCGCGGCGGCCCTGCTTGCGCGCGCGTTCCCGGCCCTCCGCCTTCTCATCCTGGGCCGGGGGGATCTCGAGCCGGAGTTGCTCCGGCTCGCGCGCGACCTGGGCATTGCCGACATCGTGCGGTTCGCGGGGTTTCGCGACGATATGGCACGGTGCACCCAGGCCTTCGACCTTGGCGTCCAGCCGTCCATCGACTGCGACACATCGTCTTTCAGCCTCAAAGAACAGATGGCCGAAGAGAAACCCGTGGTCTGTTCCGACTACGGCGGGCTGACGGAGATCCTCAGCGACGGCGTCGAGGGGTTCATTGTGCCTACGGGCACCGTGGAGCCTCTGGCTGACGCCATGAAGGAACTCCTGGAAAACGAGGCCCTGCGCCGTACAATGGGGGCGGCGGGACGCCGGCGGGTGCTTCGCGATTTTACCCTGCAGGTATTTGCGCGGCGCACTGTCGACGCCTACTACCGGGCTTTGGAGATTCACGGTGCGCATTCTGCATCTTGACGAGCAACACGGCTGGCGCGGGGGAGAACAACAGGCCAGTTATCTCATTCGCGGGCTGGCCCTGCGCGGGCACTTCGTCGCGGTCGCGGGCCGTGCGGACAGCGAATTCCTGCGCAGAGATCACGGTCTCCAGAACCTCACGCGCGTTGCCTGCCCGTTTCGCGGGGAACTTGACCCGATCACGGTCTGGCGTCTCGCGCAAGCGGTCAAGCGCCTCAACATCGATATCCTGCACGCCCACACGAGCCATACCCATACCCTCGCATGCCTCGCGCGCGCGATGGCCGGACGCGCCGGGGTCGTCGTAACCCGGCGCGTGGATTTCGTGCCCAGGCCCGGTTTCTTTAACCGGAAAAAATACGCGTTGCC
>JAAYAQ010000023.1 GCA_012719295.1 Candidatus Hydrogenedentota bacterium
ACGCCATCCGGAATGCGCGGCGTCCTCAGGAGAACAGCGACCGCAAGCGCGCGAAGAACCCGGCTTTTCCAAGCGTCGCTCGACGCGCGCCATGGTGAACCGCGGTCTTCTCGGGTGGCCGCGTAAGACGGACCAGCGCCACCGTGATGTTGTCCGGGCCGCCCCCCTGAAGCGCTTTGCCCACCAGTATGCGCGAGGCGCCCTGCAGGTTGTCGACATCCATCGACTCGTGGATGGCCGCCTGTTCCACGACGCCGCACAGTCCGTCCGAGCAGATGAGAAGGGTGTCCTTGTCTTTGACCGGGAATGTGTAGAGGTCGACCTTCACGTCTTCTTTGGTGCCTACGGCGCGCGTAATGAGGTTCTTCATGGTGTGGTTGCGCGCTTCTTGCTCGGAGATGATGCCGTTGCGGAGCTGCTCGGCCACGAGCGAATGATCGTGGGTGATCTGATGGATGCCCTCGCCTTTCCGGCTCAGGTAGACCCGGCTGTCGCCCACGTGCGCCACATAGGCGTTGCTGCCGTGAAGGACCAGCGCCGATACCGTGGTGCCCATGCCGTAATATTCCGGCCGGTTCTCCGCTTCCTCAAAGACCCGGCGGTTGGCTTCCCGTATGGCGTCGCGCAGACGCGAGGGAATGGCGTGCCCGTCGGGTCCGGACAGGTAGATGTCGGCGATGGTTTGCAGGGCAAGCTTGCTCGCCAGCGCGCCGCCGCTCACGCCGCCCATGCCGTCCGCCACCGCGAACAGGCGTCCCCGGTCGTGCACCCGGGACGCATCCTGCGGAATGCACAGCATGCACCCGTCTTCGTTGTGTTCTCTCTTTTCGCCGACGTCCGAAAGCAGATGCGCCTGAAGTTCAGGGCATTTCCAGGAATACTCGAAGTTTTCTGCGTTTGCGGGGCCAACTTCTACAATGCGTTTTGGGGCCATCTGCCCAGGGTATCCTTTGGAGAACCGGACGCGTCAACCGTGCCCGGACAAACTGATTCACTGCGGACAAGGCGCTATTTTAATCCGATGCGCTTCCGGGTGCAATTTTCGAGTTTTTACGTCCTTTCACGGCTGCGGCCGTTCGGGCGGGGGATGAATTCCCAACTGGTCCATCTTGTATTTGAGAATCCTCCGCGTGGTGCCCAGCGATTCCGCCGCGCGCGATTGCACGTACTCCGCCCGCTCGAGCGCCCGGAGAATCAGATGCCGCTCGAGTCGGGCCGTGGCCTCTTCGATGGGCAGCCCTTCGAACTCCGACAGAGCTTCCGCGGGCCGTCCTTTCCGGACCCGGGCCAGCCCTTCCAGGTGCTCTACGTCAATCACGGGGGCGTCCGCATGATGTACGAGGACCCGCTCCACCATGTTCTCGAGTTCGCGCACGTTTCCGGGCCACTCGTGCGAAGCGAGCTGCGCCAGGGCCTCGGGCGTAAACCGTGTCGCGCGCGCATTGACCCGCGGCGCGTGTTTGGCCAGAAAGTGCGTCGTGAGCAGGGGGATGTCTTCCCGGCGGCGCCGCAACGGCGGCATCTCGATCGGAATGACGTTCACCCGGTAAAACAGGTCTTCCCGGAACCCGCCCTCCTGGATGCGCTCCTGGAGGTCCCGGTTGGTCGCGCAGATGAACCGCACGTCCGATTCGATGGCCTTGCTGCTGCCGACGGGATAGAACTGCCCGTCCTGCAATACCCGCAGGAGTTTCGCCTGGGCATCGAGGGGCATCTCGCCGATCTCGTCGAGGAACAGCGTGCCTTTGTCGGCCACCTGAATCTTGCCCACGCGCTTGTCGACGGCGCCGGTGAACGCGCCCTTTTCGTGCCCGAAAAGTTCGCTTTCCACCAGGTGCTCGGGAATCGCGCAGCACGACACGGGGACGAAGGCCTCGGCCTGGCGCGGCCCGCCCGAATGGATGCACCGCGCCAGCAGGTCCTTGCCGGTTCCGCTTTCGCCCGAGATGAGCACGGTCGAATCCACCCGCATTGCCTTGCGGGCCAGATCCAGCGCCCGGGCGAGGGCGGGACTCTCCCCGACGATGGCGCCGAATTCCCGCGCGTCGGCTTCCCGGAACACGGTCAGCGCCTGTTCGTGACGGTGCTGGGTGAGCGCCCGCTCGACCGTCAGGAGGATCTCGTCCACGTCGAACGGTTTCAAGATGTAATCGTATGCCCCGCGTTTCATGGCCTTCACCGCCATGTCGACGCTCCTGTGCGCGGTCACGACGATGACGGGGAGGTCCCATTCGCGGGCCGCGATTTCTTCAAGCACTTCCATGCCCGACATGCCCGGCATCATCAGATCGAGAATGGCGAGATCCACGTGACTCGTGTCAAGGAGATGCAGCGCCGACGCGCCGTCCTCGGCATGGACGACGCGGTACGTGCCCGACAGAATCACATCGTACGAGGTGCGGACGCTGCGTTCATCGTCAATCGCCAGAATGGTCTGCATGGCTGGTCTGACCCGATGGCACGCTCAAGGCGAAGGTGCTCCCGCCCTCTTCGCTCGACAGGAGCCTCAGTTCGCCCCGGTGCTGCTTGATGATGCGGTTCGCGGTCGTCAATCCCAAGCCCATCCCCTGTTCCTTGGTGCTGAAGAACGGCATGAAAATAAGCGGCGCATCCTGTTCCGGAATGCCGGGTCCCGAATCGTGGACCATCACCTCGCACCGGTCGCTGCCGGAACGCGTGCTGACGTTCAGCTTGCCGCCGCCGGGCATCGCGTCAATGCTGTTCTGCACGACGTTGTGCAACGCTTGCGCGAAGTAAACAGGGTCGAGTTCCACGTCGGGCAGACTGGGATCGAAGGCGGTCTCGACCTCGATCGACCGGGCGCGCAGTTCGTCCTCGAACGACCGCAGCACGCCTTTCACGGTGTCGTTGATGTTGGCCTTTTTGAGCGTGAGACGGGGGTGGCGCGCGAACTCAAACAGGGTTTCGGCTACGTTGTTGATGCGGGTGATCTCCTGCTGCACCGTCTCGCTGAAGGCCTGTCGGAAATCTTCGGTATCGTATTTCTTGGGCAGCAGTTGGGCGAAGGTGTTGATCGCCACCATCGGGTTCTTGATCTCCTGGGCCACCCGCGACGCCAGGTATTCCCAGAAGGGGCTGTACGCGATGTCTTCCCGCGACGCCTGTTCTTCCGGAAGCCGCGAAAACACCACCACTACGCCGCCGTCGTCGAGCGGCGTCGCGCTCAGGCCCAGGGTGGCGTTAATCGCCGGGTCGTGCACCTCCTGGCGCAGGCGCGGCTTGCCCTCTTTCATGGTGCGCAGGATGACGTCGGCGAATCCCGAGCCCAGCTTCTGCACGCTGCGGCCGAGCACATCCGTGCCGCGCACCTGCAGGATGCGTTCCGTCGCCTTGTTCATCAGCGAAACGCGGCGGTCCGGCGATACCACAACCACGCCCGTGCGCAGATTGCCCAGCACGGCATCCAGACGGCGCTGCTGGCGGTAGACGTTCTGATACAATTCCGCGTTTTCGAGCGAGGTCGACGCGCTGCGCGCCAGCGCCGTCAGCAGGTCGCGTTCTTCCATGCTGTAGTTGATGCCGGACGATTTCTCGCCCAGCACCAGCGCGCCGCAGACCCGGCCGCTGACCAGAAGCGGCGCCGCCAGGCGCGCGCCAAGCACCTGGAGCTCCTTCATCGTCTCTTCATCGGCCCCGTTGGTCAAGCGGTCGATGAGACACACGTGCTGTTCCAGCCAGCGCATCAGGCCGTCCGAAAACCCGAATCGCAGCGAGTCGGCCAGGCCGTTGGGCAGCCCCGCGCTCGCGACAACCCGGACGCCCTCGCCCTCGGTTTCCAGGAGCACCGCGCACCGCGCCGCGTGAAACACGTCGGCCAGGGCGTCCGAGAGGCTGTACGCCAGCTGTTGCGGGTCCCGCATATGCCCGGAGAGGCGGCTGAGCCACCGCAGGGCCGTCTGATGCTGGCCGATCGCGGCGGCGTGGGACACTTCCAAGACCGCCGGCCCCGGCATCTGCAGAGTTCTCGGATCCGGATACTCTCCCCGGGCCGCGCATTTGTCCATCGCCGCCCGGAGCGCGTCGCACGAGAACGGTTTGGGGATGCACTCCCGCGCGCCGGCCAGCAGGAAATGCGCGCGTGTTTCTTCATCATTGCGGGTCGACAACACGATCAGGGGGATGCCCGGCGTGTTTTCCCGGAGACGGCCCACCGCGGAATCGCTCACCGCCACCGCATCGTCCACGATCAGCACGTCCGGCTGCAGGGATATCAGCCGGCGCAAGGCCGTATCCACCGACGTCTCGAATAACACCAGATCGGTCTCAGGCAGGGCCGCCCGCAACGAGGCCCGCAGCCCCTGGTCGTCTGCTATGATGAGCACCACCTTCATCGGTTACTTCTCGCCCCCCAATGACGCCATCTCCCGAACGAGGGGAAACGCCACACTGAACGTCGCGCCCTGGCCCGGCGCGCTTTCAACGTTGATCGTGCCCCCGTGTTCCGCAACGATACCATGCACTACGGAGAGCCCGAGGCCGCTGCCATGCTCCTTCGTTGTATGGAAGGGATTGAAGATCACCTCGAGCTGATCTTCAGGAATGCCGGGACCCGTATCTTGCACGCTTACGACGACACTTTCAACATCCTGCACCGGCCTGTGCCATCCCTGCTGCAGACGCATGCGCCCGTGCGTTGCGAATAGCCGCAGCTCGCCGCCCTTAGTTTGCCCCATAGCCTCTATTGCATTCAAGACTAAATTCAAGAACACCTGGTGAAGCTGCTGGTCGTCGCAATTCACGAAAAACTCGGGTTCCGAAAACCGGCTTTCCACGACAATCCCGGCTTTGATGGCCTGATTCTCCGTCAGCATCAGCACGTCCTGCACGATTTTGCAGATGTTCCGGGGGGCAAAGCTGGCGGGACGCGGCCGCGCAAAGTCCAGCAGCCGGCTCACGATCGAATCGATCCGGTCCACCGCGCTCAGCACGACTTCAGTGAACGTCGTTCGGAATTCCTCGTCCCTGTAGCGCGTGGGCAACAGTTGCGTGAACGTCTTGACCGACACCAGCGGGTTCTTGATCTCGTGCGCCATGCCCGCCGCGAGCGTGCCCAGCGACGACAGACGGTCCGCCCGCTGCACGTTCTGCTCCAGGCGTTTGACCGTGCTCAGGTCGTAGATCATCACCATGGCGCCCTTCAGGGTGCCGTCCGTCGAGGTCAGGCACGAGGCCGACATGGCCACGGGCGTCTCGACCCCGTCCGGCCGCCGCAGGCGCGTCTCGTAATCTTCCAGGTCGTACCCGGTGGCCAGGGTGCGCTCCAGCACGTCCGCGATCTGTTCCGGCAGGGCGTTCAGCTCATGACCGGGGCGAATGTCTCCCACAAATTCGGATGCAGCCTGGTTCACGGTCTGTACGCGCCCGTTCATGTCCACGGCGAGCACGCCGCCCCGCATGCTGGCCAGGATCCGCGCCCGGTGCAGGTTCGCTTCCTCCAGCTTCCGGTACAGCCGCGCGTTCTCAATCGCGGTCGACAACGGGCCCGCCACCGTAGCGAAGACCGTCATGTCCTCGCCGCTGTAAATGTCCTGTGAATGCTTCTGTCCCAGCGTCAGCAGGCCGATGAAGTCCGCCATGGAGCGCAATGGCACGCACAGGTAGGCTTCCAGCTCGGCCAGATGATGCGCGACCCGGGCATGCTCCGGCGTCGGCCGGCCGTGGATCATCTCTTCCAGGGCCACGGGCGCCGGGCGATGGCGCATGTAGTGCAGCAGCTCGCCGTAGTCCCTCAGCATCGTCCCTTTTTCCGCCGGTTCCGTCGAATACTCGGTGACCAGCACCCCGGGCTCGGTCTCGCTCACGAGCATGACCCGCACCGTCCGCGCCCCCACGGTTTCCTGGATGTCCTTGCCCACCTGTTCGAGGAGCTCATCCAGTTGCACCATGTGGCTGGCGGACCGGCTGACCCGGCGAATCAACGCGTGCACGTCATACCGGCGCTTCAGCATGACGCGTTCGAGGAACAGTTGCACGTGTTCCTTGATGGGTTCCAGGACCAGGGCGATCACGAGTGCGGCGAGCAGGGTCGGGCCCACGTACAAATTCCCGGATCCGCTGCTGAACATCCAGTGAACCAGGGAAATCGTGCCGATGAAGATCAGCGCAACGACCGCCGTCGATGTGGCGTAGACCGTGGTGCGCGAGAGAATGAACCAGATATCGAGCAGATGGTACCGCACCATAGCGTAGGCAAACGTGCCCATCATCAGAACCAGAAACACGGGGCCGTACGCCTCCGTATCTTCCAGGCCCAGGGCGGGGCCGACCACATTGGTCAGGGTCGCCAGGGTCGTGAAGGCGGCGGTCCCGAGAAGCACGTGCTGGATCTGGCGCCGCTCGATTCCGGTGCTGCGCAGCAGCTTTCGAAACAGCAACGGGAATCCATAGAGCATCGTAATCCCGATGGAACCGGCCATGATCAGGAATACCGGGCCGTACGTAACGCCCGGCGGCGCGTCCGGCCCTAATCGCAACTGCGACGGATCGACGTAGTAGGGCGTAAACGCCCCGATCGACGACGCGACGGCCAGAAGCAGCAGAATGGCCAGTACGGTGCGCGAGCCTTCAAATCGGTGGCCCGGAAATACGCACAGGAAGATATGGTAGGTGACGGGTATGAAACTCGAAATCACGAACGTGGCGCGCAGCCAGAACATGGCCCAGCCCGGTTCGTGCGCATGAATGATGAAGACGACCCCGAGGGTCCACAATCCGAGATTCAACGCCAGGGCCGCAAACGCGCGGTGAGCCCGCTTGTAGGGGTTTCGCCCCAGGACGAGCACCCCCAGTCCCAGGCAGGCAACGGCTGAGACTATGTGCAGGATTGTGGTTTGAAATACACTCATTGCTCCGGGCGCCCCATCAACAGGGCGCTGTGGGTACCTCCGAAGCTCATGGCACTAACCAGCACAGTGGCCACATCGTTCAGACGGGAACGTTGCGGCACGAAATCCAGATCACATTCCGGATCCGGATCCTCGAGATTCAGCGTGGGGCAGATGCATCCGTTGTCCAGCGCAAGCGTGCCCGCCGCCAGACCGAGCAGGCCGCCCGCGGCATACGGCTGGCCCGCCATCGATTTCACCGCGGAAATCGGGACGCGGTACGCCCGTTCGCCCAGCGCGCGCTTGTACGAATTGGTCTCGCTGCGGTCGTACATTTCCAGGGACACGCCGTGCGCCTGCACGTGGTCCACGTCGGCCGGGGTGGCGCCGGCATCTTTCAGCGCCAGCCGAATGGCTTCCGCCAGGCCCTTGCCTTCCGGATCCAGGGCCAGCGCGCTGAAGGCCTCCGCGGCCGAACCAAAGCCCAGGAGTTTCGCCAGCACGCGCGCGCCGCGGGCTCGCGCATGGTCCTCGCGTTCTATCACCACGCACACCGCCGCCTCGCTGAGCACAATTCCGTCCCGGTTGCGGTCAAACGGGCGCATGGCTTTCTCGGGTTCGTCGTTGCGTTTTGACAGGATGCCCAGAGAACATCCCGAAGCAAACGACAACGGGAAGATCGGGCATTCGGTCGCCCCGACAAGGGCCGCGTCGGCCCGCTGGCGGCGGATTTGTTCCGCGCCCCATTCGAGCGAGTCGAGCCCGGTCGCGCACCCGCTCGATATGGTGATGGCAGGCCCCGTGAACCCGAGATCAATGGTCACGTTGACCGTCGCGGAGTGGCCCGAGAACCGTGACGACGACAAGCGGGGCACCTTCTTGAAACCACCGCTTTCGTAGGCCTGCATGGCCTCGTGATACCCCTCCACCGGATCGCCGACGCTGGTGCCGATGCCCGTCGCGATCCGGTCGGGCGCGTACCCCGCCCCGGCCAGGTTCGCGTCGTCCGCCGCCAGACGCGCGCTCGCAATCGCCTGGTGCACGTGCCGGCACCACGTGCGCACAATGTTCTTCTTCATGAAATCGTCGGGATTGAAGTCCCAGAGCTGTCCGCCAATCTGGCAGGACATTTCAGACGCGTCGAACCGGTCGATCGGGCGGATGCCGGAACGTCCGTTGGCGATGGCGTCCCAGAACGCCTGGCGCCCGAGCCCGTTGCACGCCAATACGCCGATTCCCGTAATGACAATGTCCGTCCGCATGTTCTCCTCAATTGCCCACGGCAGCTCGCAACCCCGCGCCCTGCGCGAGACTCACGCCCGCGCCGGCGCGCACATTAAAATCCTTCACCATGCGCGCGATGCCGTGTACGTCCCCCGTCAGGAACCGTCGCATCACCTCGTTCCTGAACTCCATCAGCGTATTCTGCCATCCCAGCACGTGCGCCACAAGTGGCGTCTCGTGGAGCATGTAGGCCGCCACTCCCAGTAATTCTACCTCATGGATCATGCTTTCGTGGCATTGTAGTACTTGAGTCGAAGTCAGCGTGCCCATGCGGTAGGGAAAAGAGCCCCACCGGCCCGGAGGCACGCCAAACCGCGAGCGGGTCCGCAGCAGCTTGTCCAGCCGCGTCCCGAAAGACATGCCGAACCCGAAACGCCAGGGCTGCTGATACCACGCGGTGCGCGGCAACACCTCCGGCAGCTCGATCAGCCCCGCGTCGGGCCGCACCCGGTCAATCAGGCGCAGGGTCTCGGCGCGCGTGTGAAGGTCGTCCGCCGGCGTCGGGTAGATGAACCGCGCCACCGTCACCAGGCCCGTCTCCCGGCATCCGCGAAGCAGGCCCTCAATCCGGGTGACCCCTGTATTCAGGCCGAAATAGTCCCGCAACAGCCGTTGGCTGCCGCTCCCGATCCGGTACGCGAGCGAGACGCATCCCGAGCCTTTGAGGATGGGAAGCAGCGCCGCATCGGCCGTGAGCAGGTTGCCTTCGCGCGAATAGACCGCCTGCTGCCCGCTCTCGTGGATGGCGCGGGCCACTTCAAGCGCATGCCCCGTGGGCGCTCCCTCGCCGGCCAGGCGAAACGTCCCCACGCCGTACAACGCCGCGATGCGCCGCATCTGGGCGGTCACCCGGTGCGCGGAGCGAAGACGCAACCCGCCTTCCTGGCCCGGTTTCGGACAGTGGTTGCAGGTCTTGTCGCAGCCGCGGCTCTCTTCGATGGGAAAGAGTTTCAGTTTGCGGTTGTTGCGCAGCGCCCGGTAGACCTCCGCGTCATACACGGGTTCCGGCAGGGCATTGAGATCCCGGACGTATTCCTGTTGCGTGTGGCAGGGCCGGTCCGTGCCCGGGAGAATGAGGTTCGGGAGGGTCGGCCACGCTTCCCGGTTGTGGATGCTTTCCGCCAGCGCGGTCATCCCGATCTCCGGGTCGCCCGCGCAGACGCAGTCAAATGCGGTCGTGGTGTTGACCAGCTGGCGGCCGTACAGATCCGCGATGCGGCCGAAGGCCACGAGACACACGTCCGCCGCGTGATGCCGAATGCGCTTCGCCAGCAGGATCGCGCTGTGGAGGTCGTCCGGATGGTCGATCTTCAGTGCGATGAAATCGATTCCGGGCGTATGGCCGAGTTTCTCCGCAAGTTCTTCGCAACAGGCCACTTGGCGTGTTTGAAACGCGCGGTCGATGGTGCGCAGCTGCCACAGCACGTGCAGTGCGCGCAAGGCGTTGAGCTGTACCCCCTCCAGAAAACGTTCCGCCATCTCATTCGTGGCGCCGCGTACCTCTTCCGGAAACAGCCGGTCCACCAGCCCGACCGTCCCGAAATCGCGGATCACCGTCTCATGCCCCTCCGCCAACAGGCATCCGGCCGTCGACGCCAGTTCGTGGTCGGGCATAAGCGCTTCAAATGTAAATGGATACCCGGGAAAGCGGACCAGGATGCTGTGCGATTTCATACCCTCTCCTTCGTGCCGTTCCTCCGTGCAGCGCCCGCGGGATACCACAACATCTTGCGAAAATCCCTCCCCTTCGCGGGACACTACACAATATATCGTCCAGATACTATCACGAACACCATATGTATGCAAGGAAAAAGGAACGCCACAACACTTTGAGCTTGCACGGCTTTCGGGCCCTCGCTCAACTGTGAACACGCCTACAAATTGTGGTCATCCAAAATCCCCAACCGGTGAGACCTCAGCGCGGCAAGACCCCCCGCCGGAGCGCGCGGACAGGCGTAGTTCGCGCGCTGGACACCATGGGCAGGATTCGTTATGCTCTGCTCCATGATGAGAAACAGGACAGCAGTCACGATTCTGCTTCTGGCGGGCTGTTGG
>JAAYAQ010000638.1 GCA_012719295.1 Candidatus Hydrogenedentota bacterium
ACAGAATTCGAGATTTTCGGCAGAGGAAGGAGATTGGAAAGCATGACACGGATCACAGATGTACGGGCGCGGGAAATACTTGACTCGCGCGGCAACCCCACCGTGGAAGTCGAGGTTTACCTGGCCAGCGGTTTCCGCGGGCGCGCGGCCGTTCCGAGCGGGGCGTCCACCGGCGAAAACGAAGCCCTGGAACTGCGCGACAAGGACCCCAAACGCTATCTCGGCAAGGGCGTGAAGAAGGCCGTTCAGAACGTCAACGAGATCATCGCCGAGGAACTGGTGGGCATGGAAGCCACCGACCAGCGCGGCATCGACAACGTGCTGATCAAGATGGACGGCACCAAGAACAAGGGCAAACTGGGCGCGAACGCCATGCTCGGCGTCTCACTGGCCGCCGCGCGCGCCGCCGCGGAAGCGCTCGAAGTCCCGCTCTACAAGTACATCGGCGGCGTGAACGCGCACGTGCTTCCGGTCCCGATGATGAACATCCTCAACGGCGGACAGCACGCCGACAACAACGTCGATGTCCAGGAATTCATGGTGATGCCCGTGGGCGCCAAGTGCTTCAGCGAAGCCCTGCGCATGGGCGCCGAGGTGTTTCATGCCCTCAAGAGCGTGCTGAAAAAGCAGGGCCTGAATACGTCGGTGGGCGATGAAGGCGGGTTCGCGCCCAGTCTCGGCTCGAATGTCGAGGCCATTGAAGTCATTTTGAAGGCCATCAAGGCGGCGGGCTACAAGGCGGGCAAGGACATCTGGCTGGCCCTCGACTGCGCCAGCAGCGAATACTATAAAGACAAGAAATACGTGCTCAGTGCGGAAGCCAAACCCGAACTGACCGCCGGGGAGAATGTGCAGTTCCTGGCGGACTGGGCCAGGCAGTATCCCATCATCTCGATTGAAGACGGCATGGCGGAAGGCGACTGGGCCGGCTGGAAACAGCTTACGGACGCCCTGGGCGGCACGGTTCAGCTCGTGGGCGACGACCTGTTCGTCACGAACACGCAGTACCTCAGCCGCGGCATCAAGGAAGGCATTGCCAACTCTATCCTGGTGAAGGTGAACCAGATAGGCACGTTGTCGGAGACCCTGGATGCCGTGCAGATGGCGCAGCGGGCGGGTTACACGGCGGTGATTTCCCATCGCAGCGGCGAAACCGAGGACTCGACGATCGCGGACCTCGTGGTGGCGACGAACGCGGGCCAGATCAAGACCGGGTCGGCGTCGCGGAGCGACCGGATTGCCAAATACAACCAGTTGTTGCGCATTGAGGAAGAATTGGGCGACCAGGCGGAATTCCCCGGGATGGACGCCTTTTACAATTTGGCCCCAAAAAACAAGAAATAAGGTACAATACGGTACGTACCCGAAAACCGGGTCGCTCCCCGGGGTTGGGGAGTGTGCATACAGCGTATAGACGCGGATGTCGCAACAAGCTCGAAATCGCTACATGATTCTCGTGGTCGCGGTGGCAGGCATGGTGATTGCCTATGCCTTCCATCGTGACCTTTTTGCACTTTATCAGAGTTATCGCGAGCGCGGGGCCGAGGTGCAGGCTTCGCGGGA
>JAAYAQ010000639.1 GCA_012719295.1 Candidatus Hydrogenedentota bacterium
CTCCTGCGCCGCGCACGCCCCTTCGGCCGGAAGATTCTCTTTGACAGGCAACTAGCCTGTCTGCATACTTGGGAAGGAGGACCATGGCCAGGGGTCTGTGGCGCGCCTCAATTGGGGCAAAGCCACGAGAGGGATTGCGTAATGGCGTGGTATTTTCGCAGGGGAAATCAGGCCTTCGGACCCATCGGCGACGAAGAGCTGCGCCTGCTCGTCCGGCGGGGCGCCGTGAACAAGCGCACGCCCCTGCAGCAGGAAGGCAGCTCGGAATGGCAGCCCGCCGAGGCGCTCATCCCCCGCGTCTTTGACACTCCACCGCCCGCCGACGGACCGTCGACCCCGGTCCGGTATGAGGAAGTCTTTCCGGGAGACCGCGACGGCGCCGAATCGGTCAACTTCTCGAGCGGGGGATTCGGAGAGTTCGACGCGTTTCTCAGTGGGATGGGGGAGAATGTGGACCTCAGTTTCTCCAGCGACGGCGACTCCAAGCCCAGCGGTTTTTCCACCCCGGCGCCGCAACGGCCCGTCGCGGGTCAGCCCACGGCGGCCCGGCATCCCGCGACACCCGTCCGCCCCACCCCAACCCGGCTCCAGCCGGATGAGCCGGTGCGCGAGGAAGACTCGAAGGCGGTGTGTTTCGGATGCGGCCGGCTCCTGAAGACCGTGGAGCTGACGGCGCACGGAGGCACGCTGATCTGCAGCGCGTGCCGGCAGCGTCTGGCGGAACACAAGGCGAGCCCTCCAGCGCCCGCGCGCGAACCCGGATTCGTGGAGGCTCGCCTGACGGAATGGATCGTCGAAGGCCTCGCCACCCTCCTCGGACTGGCCCTGTTCCTGGGATTTCTGAAAGGCAATGCGCGATGGATGCTGGGAGCAGCGCCCGCGGCCCCGGCCGGCGCCATGCTCGCGGCCTGTCTCTGCGGCGGACTCGATCACTCCCACGGGCGCCGCATGCTGGCCGTGACCGCGTTTCTCTGGGCTGGCGCACTCATGCTGTATCTCCCGCAAAGCATGATGGCGCCGGTGGTGTTTGTGGCGGGCCGGGGCGTGTTCATCTGGGCCCTGCTCGTTCACGACATTCGAAAGCGAGCGTTCCTGTCGGCCTTTGCCGTGATGGCGCTGGTCAGCGTGCTCGGCGGCGTGCTGGTCGTGGGCAAGATCGCCACGCCGCACCTGGTCCTGTCCCTTGTATTCATTGCGGCGGATATGGTGGCGGTGGCCCTGGCCTGGGGCGCCTGGCAGGGAGGCGCCACGCTCTCCCTCGCCGCCTTTGGTTCCCTGTTGTACCTGTGGGACGCGGTGGCGGTGGTCAATCTGTTTCAAAAAGGCATCTGGGTGCCCGCCCTGCTGACCGCCGGCCTGGCCGGCTTGTGCGTGCTGGCCGTGCTGAGCATCGATCAGGAGACCGGCCGGCCGGAAGGCGCCGGCCGCTGGCCGCTGCGCCGCGCCCCCCTGCCCCTCACGGCCGTGGACAGCGTGGCATTCTCGCTCACCACCATCGCGGTGCTCGCGTTCGCGGCGGTCGTGCTGGTCAAGGGTCCGCCGGAAACGCTGGTCTACGCCCATTGCGTACTGCTCGCCGCCCTGGTCCTCGCGGGCACCAACGCCCGCCTGACCCATCCAAACCACGTCAAATGGCTCTTGTTCGCCTGGGCGCTCGCCATCCTGACCGCGCGGATTGTGCCGGTGGGAAAGGGCAGCCTGTACGCCTTTACCCCGATCGCGCTTTCAAAGACCTATCCGGTACTCCACATCGGGCAGCTCGTGCAGGTGCTTGCCGGGGTGGCCCTGGCCTGGTTCGCGCGGTTTCACCTGGACCGGGTGCTGCTCGATTCGGTGCGTCAATGGCACCGGCTGCTGCTGATCTTCCTGGCCGGACTCGGCGCATTCGCGCTGCGCGAGGCGCTCGAACTCCCCCTGGCCGCCGCCTACCCCAAACTGCTGGCCCGCAGCGCGTATGGAGGCGTGTTCGACCTGATTTTCGCGGGGGCCGGGCTGCTCCTCGGGCTGGTCGTCATCCAGTTCCAGGAACGGGACTGATCCAGGCGTCCCGGGCCGGCGCGCACAGGACGCGCGTTGTCCCCGGACCGCCATTCTGTTATCGTTGCGTAACACAGAAACAGGCTCAGATTGGGGACATACCATGACAACACGTATCGCCTGTGCGACCATGGCGCTGCTGATCAGCGCCCTGTGGCTTGGAGGATGTGCAACCACCATGAAGGCTTCAACCGCCGAAGAACTCGGGATCCAGACCGGATTCATCAACAAAACCATGGAGGTGCGGGGAACGGAACGCCGGTATGCCGTCTACGTTCCGCGCAACTACGATCCCGCGAAACCGTGGCCGCTGATCGTCTTCCTCCACGGGGCCGGCGAACGCGGCGACGACGGGCTGCTCCAGACCGAAGTCGGGCTTCCGAGCGCGGTTCGCCGGAATGCTGACGCCTTCCCCGCCGTCATGGTCATGCCGCAATGCCCGGAAAGCGGGTGGTGGGACAAGGCCTTCGAGGATATCGAACGCGCGTACGAGCTCACCCGTGCGCAATACAACATCGACCCCCGGCGCATCTACCTGACCGGATTGTCGATGGGCGGCTATGCCACGTGGCTCTACGGCGCCCGGCACCCCGACCGCTGGGCCGCCCTCGTGCCCATCTGCGGCGGCGGCAAGGTCGAGGACGCCCCCGCCCTCGCCAAGATCCCGATCTGGGCGTTTCACGGCGCCGATGACAGCGTGGTCAAACCCGAGGAATCGCGCAAGATGGTCGAGGCCGTCAAAAAGGCCGGCGGGACCATCCACTACACCGAGTTTGAAAAGACCGACCACAATTCCTGGGACGCCGCCTATCGCGACAAGAAGACCATCAAGTGGCTCTTTAAACAAGTGAAGTAGACCGCCGCGGCACGCCGCCCCTGCTCACGCGCGGCCCAGGAGGCCTTCGAGCAG
>JAAYAQ010000164.1 GCA_012719295.1 Candidatus Hydrogenedentota bacterium
AAGAGGTTCCGGGGAAGAAAAGCAATCACAAGCAACAGGCCCATTTCTATGAGCTGCTTGTTCACGATCAGATAGTGGCCTTCTCCCGTTGCTTCGCCCGAATACCCGATAAACGGCGGATTGGCGATGTAGTAGAAGAAAAGCAGCATTGCTCCGGTAAAAGCGGAAATCCTGGTTAACAGGCCAAGGAAGAGGCTCAGCCCGATGAGTATTACTCCGGCAACATTGAGCGTGTCCACCACGCGGAGCACATCGGGCGTTTCGGCTATCCAATGAAAGATTCCGGAAAACAGCCCTTGAGATTCCATCAGATATCCTGCTGATGACCATGGTGAAAACAGTTTGCTTACACCTTCATATAGGAAATGCCATCCTACAAGAATCCTGACTAACGTGAGCGAGATTTCAATGACGGTGCGATTGCCAGCCGCTGCAATTGGTCTTGTTGGCGCAGGAGTTGATGCCATCATCTTGTTCTTTCTCTAAGGAATTGTCCTGATGTGGTGGATCCCAAGTGGAAGGTAATGCCGCCCTTGAGGTTGCTCAGATACCGCTGGTGAGCTTTCCCACCATACGCATGGCGCATATCCGCATGTTTTTGAACTATGTCGCCAAACCATCCATCGCGGAGCGCGGTTGCCAGAAGCTGACGGCGCTCGATGCGATTCATGGATATGCTCCCTGGGGCTGGTTCATCGATAACATGAGGCCCTGTCGTTCTACACCTGTTCCGGCACCACGAAGGGACTGCGGTACGGCCGGCGCAGCAGGCCGTTTGCAGCCGGAGCATCGACGAAGTTCTCCGCGGCGGCGTCAAATGTCAGCCTTCGCCCGAGACGGCAGCGCGTGTTCGCCAGTTCGACCTTGCCGGTGCCGGTCAGCTGCCGCTTCATATCCTCGAACGATTCACGGAGGATTTCGGTGCCGGCGACCGCGTTCGTGACCTCGTCGAAGGAGGCCTCCTCGCCAAGGCGGTACGAAATGTTGCCCAGATGGACGAGCGTTGCCGAACGGTATCCCTCGAGGATTTCCGCGGTGAGATCTTCGCGTTTGCGGCTGCGGACACAATCGATGAAGTTGCGCATATGGGGCGGGCCCTGTTCGGGCGCGCCGGGCGGCGGACAGTTGTCGATCGGCACGCCGTCTCCCTTGCCTTTGGGAAAGAATTTGCCGTCACGGAGCACGCCTTCGTCGGTGTGGTACTCGACCGTGATCTTCCAACCATCCTTGTCGACGAGTCCGCACGCCTCGTGGAGGATTTTGACCTCGCCGAAATCGATCAAGGTCAAATGGGTGTTGGGGGTCTGGCCCTGATCCTGATAGCCGAAGCGGCCGCCAAGACTCACCACGCTTTGGGGCATGGACCCGGCGGGCATGGCCCAGCGGCAGACATCCAACTCGTGCGAGCCCAGATTGCCGATCTCGCCGTTGCCGAAATCCCACTGCCAGTGCCAGCGGTAATGCACCAGATTCGTCCGGAACGGCTGGACGGGGGCCGGGCCCAGCCAGAGGTCGAAATCCAGTTCGCTGGGCGGGTCCTGCGGCTTCGTGATGCCGTCGCTGAGTCTCTCCCTGGAATCAAACGCGTGGGCGACCAGCAGCTTGCCGTATTTCCCGTTGCGAATGTCGCGGGTCAGCTGGATCCATTGCGGGTCGGACCGTCGTTGCGTGCCATGCTGGACGAGGCGGTTGTATTTGCGGGCGGCCTCGACGAGTTGGCGGCCTTCGAACATGTTGTGGCAGCAGGGCTTCTCGACATAGGCGTCCTTCCCCGCCTGGCATGCCCAGATGGCCATGAGCGCGTGCCAGTGGTTGGGCGTGACGATGGCGATGGCGTCGAGATCCTTGTCGTCGAGCGCCCGGCGGACGTCCTGGATGCAGGCGGGCGTGTACCCCGCTTTCTCTGTGACGGTTTTGCTTCGAGAGGCGAACAGGCGGCTGTCGGGATCCACGATGTAGGCAATCTCGACGTCTTTCATGCCGCCGAACCCCGTCAGAAAACTCTGTCCCCGGCCGTTGACACCCGCGACAGCGACGCGGACTCGGTCATTGGCTCCCAGGACCTGGCCCGA
>JAAYAQ010000165.1 GCA_012719295.1 Candidatus Hydrogenedentota bacterium
AGAATGTGCGGAATGACCTCGTTAGGCACCTCGACCGGCATCTCGCCGTAGGAGTTGTCGATGGTAAGAAACAGGATGTCCGTCGGGGGCGCGGTTTCCCCGGTGCCCGTCACGCGCGCCACGGACATCGGAAGGTAGATGTCGTGAGGTTCGCGGCCGTAACGGTCCAGCCAGGGACTGTTCAGCCACCAGGGATCGTGGGTATAGTAGCGGAACGGGTACCGGTCCCCCGGGATCTCGGCGATCTTGGACATATAACCGACCAGTTCGAGGCCGAAATCGCCGTCGAGGGCCGCCCAGGGCGAGTTCGGCGGCGGCGCCATGCCGAATCTCCCCCGGTAGATGCTCCGCAATGGCACGCCGTCCGAGGCAAGGTCCATGCCGGTGGACAGGTTGGTGCCGCGGGTTTCGATGGGAAACGCGCTGCATTCCCGGCGAAACAGGGTCCAGAAATCGAGTATCTTGTCGCGAACGGCGGCGATTTCGCCCGTGTGGAAGGCCTCGCCGTCGAACACCGCGCCGGTGGCGCCCCAGGCCTCGAGCCCGAACCCGAACCCGTTCGAGAACCAGATGTAGTCAAAGCCGAGATCCGCAAGAAAATGCTGGCACTGGCGGCCAAAGAACGTGCCGAACGGCGTGCCCTCGGGGATGCCTTCCGGAAAGCCCGCGTAGGCCACCGTATCGCCGTGCAAAACCGAATAGCAGCACACGAACGAGCCTTTCCCGATGGTGTTGCCCAGGCAGACCTCGGGATGGCGCTCGAATTTGAAACTCGATTTCGCGAACTCGGGGCCGGGATCGAACGTCGCGCCCACCCGCACCGGCCTGCCGGTCTGTTCGGCGCCCACCTTCTTGATGATGGCCGTGATGCGTTTCAGCCAGCCGTAGGTGATGACCGGCGGGTCCTCGGTGTAGAGATACGGCCGCTCATGCAGCGACAGTTCGGGAGGGCCGCTTCCCGGCGCGACCGTCCAGTTGCCGATGCCGATGTAGCGTCCCCATTCGAGGGGCGTGTCGAGGTCGCCGCGGTAATCGAGGATCTCCGACCCGTCGGCGGTCCACAGGAGCACGGAGACCTGTTCCGCGTGACGCGTCAACGGCCACCACTGACGGAACATCTCGTCGCAGACCGCCGCAATGGCGTTCTCGTCCATGACTCTGAACGGCTTCAGGCTCATCTCCAGAGTGACGTTGCGGACAGGCGGGTACGGCACAATCGTCAGCGGTCCGCCGGCGGCTTGTGCGTTCGAGACCGGCGTCGCCGATATCACACACAGGGCAAGCGGGATGATGAAGCTCATGAAACGGTCTCCCCGGAGAATTCCACTTGTCGGGACGCATGGGCGCCCACTCGCGACAGCGCCCGCGCTCTTGCATCGCAAAACACGGGGTCAGCCCGCGCCGCTGGGATCTCCACGTTCCTCAATGGGCCGTAGCCTATAATAGTAAAAAGCGGGGAACTCGCGCACCACCGAATATACCGCGCGCCACTCCCTCGTCAGCGGAGCGTGGGCCGACGACACCTCCTCGAACCCGAAACGGGCAAACACCATGCGTGTCCGCAAGATATGATAGAACGAGGAAATGACGATCACCGATTCGAGACCCTGTGCTTTCATGATGCGCTTCGTGTTCCGCGCCGTGGAAAACGTATCCGTTCCGTCATTGTCAACGAGGATCGCGCTTGCCGGTATCCCGGCCTCGACCAGCGTCTCGCGCATGACCTCGGCTTCGGGATGCCCTTCCCTGCCCAGCCCGCCGCTCACGATGACGACCGGCGCCAGCCCCTCCCGGTACAGCCGCACCGCGCAGTCCAGCCGCCGCTGGAGTCTTGGCGAAGGGGCGCCGTCCCGCTCGACCTTGTTGCCCAGCACGACCATCGCGTCCGCGTTCCGGGCGTCATCGGCGAATCCCCGCCAGAGGAGCACCGCCGTATGGACGGCAAACCAGACGCATCCAGCCGAGAGCAACACCACACCACATCCGAGCAGGCGCCGCTTTGGGGATTTCCGGTCAGACAGCATGACTCCTCCGTATTCCGCACCATTGCACTAAACAGTGATTCTATCCCCACGTGCCGGAACCCGTTCCCTCCGGGTTCGCCATTTTCACTGTGGACAGACGGCGCAATTTTCATGTTCCCGCCCGGAATAGCAGGCGCCGGGAACGTGTTTACCTTGCCAAATGGGGCGCAGGCTGCGTTTAAGGGAAGGTAGAGGCAATGTCAAAGAATCTCATGAAGACTGTGTTCGCAAGTGTGCTGATGGTCGC
>JAAYAQ010000166.1 GCA_012719295.1 Candidatus Hydrogenedentota bacterium
GCGGCCGAAGCGGAGTTCCAGGCGCTCCGGGACCTCGACAGCGCCGCGCGCGCCGCCGACGGCATCCCCGCCCTGGAAGAACACCTGCGCCAGGAGCAGGCCCGGCTTGACGACATCGACCGGCAGATCGATGCGGCGGAAGCCCGCAACCAGACGCTGCTCGAACAGCGGGTGGCCTTCGCGGCGGGCGAAGACGAGCACATGCGCAGCGCGGTCAGTTTCCTCGCCCAGGAACTGCAGCGCGAAGATCTCGCGGAACTGCGGAGCGACGCGCTCGCCACGCCGTTTCCCGACGACGACCTGATTGTCAGCCGCATCGTAAACCGCCACGAGGAACTGCAGACGCTGGACGCGTCATTTCAGAGCCTGAAGGAGGCCATCGAGGAGCGCAACCGCCGGCTTGGCGAAATCGAATCGGTGCGGACCGATTTCAAGCGCAGCCGATTCGACCGGGCGGGCTCCATCTTCGGCGACGGCAACCTCGTCGCGCTGATGATCGCCAATTTTCTCAACGGCATGCTCGACCGGCGCGGCCTGTGGCGCGTGTTGCAGGAGCAGCAGCGTTACCAGCCCGAACGCTCCGATCCCTGGTTCGGATCGGGCGGTTTCGGACGCGGCACGGTCTGGGGCGGCGGACTCGGCGACATCCTGGGGGAAATGGCGAAAGGCGGCTTCGGAGGCGGTGGCCGAGGCCATGGGCGCATCGGTGGTGGCGGGCGCATCGGTGGCGGCGGGCGCATCGGTGGCGGCGGGGGTATTGGCGGCGGGGGTATTGGCGGCGGTAGCCGGGGCGGCGGATTCCGCACCGGCGGGGGGTTCTGAGCGCGGGCACGCAATCGCGCCGCGGACGGCCCGTTGTACAGGTTCGCATTTCTATCCGGTGTGGGGCCGGCGTCCTCGCGGGTCATTTTTTCATCGATCTTGGGTGAGCCGAACGGTTCATGCCGCGCGGCCCCGTCTCGGGGAGTTAATTGACCGTGCGCGGCGTTGATCTGACTTGAGCGCCATTCTCCGGTATACTGCCCGCAGGCGCGATGGATGCGTGAACGGGTTCCCGAACAAGCGAGGTGTCTGACGTGCGGTTCAGTAAAAGGTTTGCAGTCGGCTTTCTGGTCATTGGTGTTTTCATGGCGTTTGCCATGGCTTTTCCGTCTGTCGCGGTGGCCCAGGCCCCGGCCCCGGAGAACCCCGTGTTTCGCGCGGGTGCGGCCGCAAGCAACATCACGCCGCCGTTGGGCGTGTCGCTGGGCGGTTCGATGCGCGACCGCGCCGCGACCCACGTGCGCGACGAACTGCACGCGCGCTGCGTGGTGCTGGACGACGGCACGGCCCGGATCGCCCTGGTGCAGGTGGACAACTGCCTGATTCCGCGGCATGTGTTTGATGCCGCGAAGAAGCTCATCGAAGAGGAGACCGGCATTCCCGCGGATCACGTGCTGATGGCGGCGACGCACAGTCATTCCACACCCACGGCGACGGGCATTTTCCAGAGCAACCCCAACACAGACTACCTGCCGTTCCTCGAACGGCGCATTGCCGACGGAGTCCGCCGCGCGGTCAACAACCTGGAACCGGCGCGGATCGCGTGGGGCAGCGGCGAACTGCCCGGCGAGGTGTTCAACCGGCGCTGGTACCTCAAGCCGGGCGTGGTACTCGAAGACCCCTTCGGCGGCCAGGACGACCGGGTCAAGATGAATCCTCCGCGCGCCAGCGAGGATCTGGTCGAGCCGGCCGGCCCGACGGACCCCGAGATCTCCATCATCGCGCTCGAATCCACCGACGGCCGTCCTATCGCGCTGCTGGCCAATTACTCGCTCCATTACGTCGGGGGCGTGGCCGGCGACCACATTTCGGCCGATTATTACGGCATCTTCGCGGACCGCATCCAGCAGTTGCTCGGAGCGGACCGGCTCAATCCCCCGTTTGTGGGCATCATGTCCAACGGGACCAGCGGCGATATCAACAACATCAACTTCCGTGAACCCGGCACGAGCCAGCAGCCCGGCGAACAGATGACCCGCGTGGCCCATGCCGCCGCGGACGTCGTCCACGCCGCGTACAGCCGCCTCCAATGGCACGACTGGGTCGCGCTCGGCGCGGCGGCGAAAGATCTCGAGCTCGGCGTCCGACTCCCCAGCGCGGAGGACGTCGCACGCGCCCGCGAAATCGTGGCCGCCGCCCAGGGCCCCGAGATGGAGTCGCTTGCGGAAATCTACGCGCGGGAGACCATCCTGCTGAGCGAATATCCCGCGAAGGTCACGGCGCCGGTTCAGGCGCTGCGTATTGGCGGGCTCAGCATCGCCGCCATCCCCTGCGAGGTGTTCGCCGAGATGGGGCTCCAGATCAAGGCCGAAAGCCCCTTCGACGACGCGTTCAACATAGAGCTCGCCAACGGGTACTATGGCTACCTGCCCACGCCCCGGCAACATGAACTCGGCGGCTACGAGACCTGGCGCGCGCGGTCGAGCTACCTCGAGCCCAACGCGTCCGAGATCATCACCGCCGCGATCATGGACCTGTTCAAGCAGCTGCATCCAGGAACCGCGAGCGAGTAGCGGCACCGCAGGACCCTGCTCGCGAAGTTCCACCCGACAGCGGAACGGGAGCCGTTCGGCTCGCCCGGAAACGGTGAAGCTCCGGGGCATGTCCAGGCTGAGCGGCGCAGGCGACTCGCCTGCATTCGTGTCTTCTGGTGGACGTGGTGGACGGCCCCTGCGCGATATTGCTGTAGTCAACGCCGCGGACGCAGCCGCCGGATATCAGAATCCTCGTGCGGGTCGTGCCCCCCGCTGGCGGGTTCGAACGGGGACACGTTGTCGCGCCGGGGCGGCGCTTGGAACGGGTCCCCGTTCTTGTCCGGCATCCTCAAACTCTACGATCTGTACCCTCTGTGGCCAATCTCTTCCCGAACCAGACGGGGACCTGTTTTGAACGCCGGGATTTCGCATGGTTTTTCGTGGGGGCATGCTGTTGAAAAGCGCCCATAATTGTGATAAAGTTCACGATTAGACGGTGGATTCAGTCTTACCCGCATTTCCTCGTCTTGGCTGTTGCCGTATAAGTCACTGATTGCCCAATGGTTCCGTCAGCGAAGCTGTCGCAACGGTGGAGGCCCGTAAGCATGAGCGATGATTACAAGAGAGTCGTCAAGGAAATTGTCGCGGAGTTCGGCAACGACAGGAAGCGCCTGATGGACATTGCGCGCGCCGTCCACGCGAAGACGGGCCACATCTCGGAAGACATTGTGGGCGCGATTGCGGACGCGCTGGGGTGTCACCGGGTGGAAGTGCGCGACATGACGTCGTTCTACGCGTTTTTCTCGCGGGAGCCGAAGGGCGCGACGACGATCCGTCTCTGCAACGCCGTGGTCGAGCGCATGAAGGGCATGGACGCGGTCGCGAACGCGTTTGAGAAA